>JAKAZX010000458.1:0-2179 GCA_021826485.1 Pseudomonadota bacterium
GCGGCTCGGTGGAGGTGGTGCGGCTGGCGGCCGGCGCGCGGCGGGAGGCGCGGACGCTGAAGCTTGGCGTGATCCGCCTTGCCGAGCGGGCCGGCGGCGACGTGGCGCGGGCGCGCGCGATCGTCGAGGCGGAACTGGCCGAGGTGCCCTGGCTCGCCGAGGGCAGCGGCGGCGATCTCTACGTGGTCGGCGGCGCGTGGCGGGCGCTGGCGCGGATGCACATCGCGCAGACCGGCTACCCCCTGAACATGATCCACCACTACACCGTGAACCGGGAGGAGATGCGCGAGATCACCGGCCTGATCGCGGCGTCCCCCCGGCGCGTCCTGGAACGCATGCCGGGGGCGCCGCGCCGCCGGCTGGACGATCTGCCGTTTGCCGCCGTGGTGCTGCGCCGGGTGCTGCGCGCCACCGCCGCGCGCCGGGTGGTGTTCAGCGCCAACGGGCTGCGCGAAGGCTGGTACATGGCGCAGGTCCCGCCAGCGGTGCGGGCGGAGGATCCGCTGCTGGCGGCGGCGCGGGAGATGGCCGGGCACTACGCCCGCGACGCGACGCTGCCGCCCGGGCTGCTGGCCTGGACCGACCCGCTGTTCCCCGGCGAGGCCGCCGCCTGGCGCCGGCTGCGGGAAGCGGCGTGCTGGATGAGCGATATCGGCAGCCACGACCATCCCGAGTACCGCGCCGAGCAGGCCTTCCTGCGGGTGCTGCGCCAGCCCGGCGTCGGCATGGACCATCAGGCCCGCGCCTTCATCGGGCTGACCCTGGCGCTGCGCTACGAGGCGGAGCCGGACGCCCCGTTCCTGGCGCTGGCGCGCGGCCTGCTGTCGCCGGAGGCGGTGCAGCGGGCGACGGTGCTCGGCTGTGCGCTGCGGCTGGCCTACACGCTCTCGGCCGGCACGCCGGATTTGCTGGCGGCGACGCGGCTGGATGTCAGCGGGGCGCTGGCGCTGCGGCTCACGCTCGGCAGCGGCGTGTTCGCCGGCGAGAGCGTGACGCGGCGGCTGGAGCGGCTGGCGCAGGCGCTCGGCGTCGCCGCACGGACGGAGATGGCGGACTGACCGGCGGCGGCGCGCGTCACGCCGCCGCCATCCGGTCCACCGTCGCCACCATGTCGCGCATGCTGAACGGCTTGAGCAGCAGCGCCTCGCCGTCGCGCAGCGGCGTCACGCTCTCGGCCGGCAGGCCGGTCGCGAACACCACCGGCTGATCGGGGCAGCGGCGGCGGAACTCGTCCGCCAGCGCCCGGCCGGAGCGGCCGGGCATCGCCACATCGGTCATCAGCAGCACCCGTTCGCCCGGCGGGGGCAGGGCACGCAGGCATTCGTCGGCGTCGCCGCAGGCGATCACCCGGTGCCCGCGCTCGGCCAGGCTCTCGCTCAGCACCTCGCGCAGCAGCGGATCGTCATCCACCAGCAGCACGGTCAGCGGCACGTCGCGGCCCCAGCGCCGGGTGATTCCCGGCCACAGCTTGTCGGTCATTGTCATCACCACAAATGGAACGGAAGAAAAACGTTGATCGAGGCGCCCGCCGGCATCGGCGGCGCCATCACCACCGGCGGCGCCATCATCATGGGCGGGGGCGCCATCATCACCGGCGGCGGTGCGGCCACCACGACCGGCGGCGGCGCCACCACCACCACAGGCGGGGCGTAGAAGCCCCAGGGACGCCCGCCCCAGCGATACGGGCCGGGGCCGTGCTCGCCCCAGCCGTGTTGCCAGCCGTGGCCGCCCCAGCCCTCGCCGCGCCAGCCGTCGGCATAGGCGGCGGGTGCCGTCAGCAGCGCGCCGGCCGCCGCCAGCGCCAGCAGGAAGCGATGGAATGATACCGTTTTCATCTGGTTTGCGTTCCCTTGCATCCGCTCATTGCGCATCCGGACAACTCCGCTCACCGCGCGCTGCCGTGGCGTGGTAAGGGTGGGGCGGCCGGCCGGCGCAGCGGTGCCGTCGGCGCCACATTGCATCCGGATCAACGCCATCGTGCCTTCTCCATCGCCTGCGACAGATTGGTTGCGTTGCCGCATTAGGGGGCCAGGGCGTGTCGCGACAATATCGGTCCCTGCTTTGTCACGCCGCGTGACGGCCGGTCACAGCCGGGCCTGTCTGCCGCTGCTGGCCGCGCTCGCGCTCGGCGGCTGCGCCCTGCTGGCGCCGCCGCCGCCGAAGAAGCCGCAGATCGGAA
>JAKAZX010000458.1:2189-3197 GCA_021826485.1 Pseudomonadota bacterium
CCAGCTGTCGCGCACCTGCCGCAGCATCCGCACCCGCCGGCCGCGCTGCCCACCACCGGCTCGGCCGCCGCCGCCGCGCGGCTCCAGCCTGACACGGCCGCCCCGGCGCCTTCCGCCGCGCCACCGCCGTCCCCTGCCCAGGTCAACGTGATCGGCCTGTCGGAAGATGCGGTGCGCCGCCTGCTCGGCGACCCCTCCGGGCAGGCGGCGTCCGGCCCGGCGCAGACCTGGACCTATGACGGCGGC
This sequence comes from Pseudomonadota bacterium, assembly GCA_021826485.1. Classification (GTDB taxonomy): domain Bacteria; phylum Pseudomonadota; class Alphaproteobacteria; order Acetobacterales; family Acetobacteraceae; genus JAFKFJ01. The sequence goes on from JAKAZX010000458.1 coordinate 2,436, forward strand.
GGCTGCCAGGTGCAGATCGCGTTCTTCTACGACGTGACGCGCAGCAATTTCTTCGCCCTCAGCGCCCGCCAGCCGGACGGCGGCGACGGGCGCGACTGCCTCGGCCGCATCCATGCCGCCCATGCCGCCGGCTGACCCGTCCGGCGTGAAGCTGATCGTGGTGGACGACGACCGGCTGTTCCTGGAGGTGTTCGCCGCCAACCTGCGCGCCGGCGGCTACGCGCCCCATTGCTTCGACGACCCCACCGCGGCGCTGGCGGCCCTGCGCGCGGGGGAGCGGGCCGCCGCCTGCGTGCTGGACCTGGACATGCCGGCGCTCGACGGGCTGGCCTTCCTGCGCGCGCTGAAGGCGGCCGGAATCGCCATCCCGGTGGTGTTCGTCACCTCCCGCACCGCCCCGCTGTTCGAGGAGCAGGCCCTGCAGGATGGCGCGGTGGAGTTCATCGACAAGGCGCGCGGCCCGGCGATCATCCTGCGCCGGCTGGACCTGGTGACCCGCCCGCGCGCCGCCGCCCCCGCGCCGCCGGCGGACGACCTGCCGTGCGGCCGGCTGCTGCTGCGCCGCGGCACCTGCCGGGCGGAGTGGGACGGGGCGGAAGTGCCGCTGACCCGCACCGAGTTCGCGGTGGTGGAGCGGCTGGCGCAGGCGCAGGGGGCGGATGTCGCCTATCGCCACATCTACGACGCGATCAAGGGGGAGGGTTTCGCCGCCGGCACCGGCGAGGAAGGCTATCGCGCCAATGTCCGTGCCACCATCAAGCG
>JAKAZX010000459.1 GCA_021826485.1 Pseudomonadota bacterium
GTCGATGCGGTCGGGTTGCCCACCATGCAGGGGCTGCTGCTGACCGAGAGCTTCTACTGGAACCTTGACGACGCCAGCAGGGATTTTGCCAAACGCTTCGCCGCGCGCATGAACGGCCGGGTGCCGACCGCCAACCAGGCGATGGTCTATGCCTCCGTGCTGGCCTATCTGCGCGCCGCCAAGGCCGCCGACAGCATCGAGGGTGAGCGCGTGATCGCCGAGATGCAGAAGGCGCCGATCAAGGACCCGTTCTTCGGCACCGTCACGGTGCGCAAGGACGGGCGCGCGGTGCATCCGATGTACGTGTTCCGCGTCAAGTCGCCGGCGGATTCGAAGGGGCGCTGGGACGATTACGACCTCGTCTCCACCATCCCCGCCGACCAGGCGTTCCGCCCGCTGGCCGATGGCGGCTGCCCGCTCGTGGGCGGGTAGGATCGCGCCGCGACTGTGGCGGAATCGCGTCGCGCGTGCCGCGGCACCGCGACGCCCGCCATGCGGAGAATGCAGCGCGAGGCGATCCGCAACGGCCTATAGAGCGGCCGCCGCTGCGGCCCCGTAACCGGGACGCTGCCGGCACGGAGCCGTGCCATGACGCTGTTCGCCGCCCTGCCGCATCTCGCCCCCGCCACCCTGGCCGGCGCGCTGGCGGTTGCGGTGAACTGCTCCTGGCCCTTGCAGAAAAGCCGCCGCGTGATCCTGGCGCTGCAAACTGCCAGCGCACTGCTGTTCGGGCTGCATTATCTGCTGCTCGGCGCGCCGACCGCGGCGGCGATGAACGCGGCGGGCGTGATCCAGGCGGTCAGCGCCGCCACGCTGCGCAGCCGGCGGCTGCGGCTGTCCGTGTTCGGCGCGACCATCGCCGCCGCCCTGGCCGTCACCGTCGCCACCTTCGCCGGCGTCACCTCGGTGCTCGCGCAGTCGGGGGCGCTGCTGTCAGCGCTCGGCCGGCTGCAACGCGGCACCCAGGCGCTGCGCCTGTGCTTCCTGGGGTCCGAAGTGTTCTGGGTGACGCACAACATCCTGGTGGGCTCACGCTGGGGCCTCACCTCCGACACGCTGGCGGTCACGACGCTGCTGATCGGCCTGTGGCGCGGTGGTGCCCTCGCTATGCTTCAAGAAAATGCCCGAAGGCACGCAGCGGCGGCACGTCGTCGCATACGATTTTCGTGATCGCCAGCATCGGCACCGCCAGCACCGCGCCCGGCACGCCCCACATCCAGTACCAGAACACCAGCCCCAGCACGACCGCGACCGGGTTGATGGTGAAGCGGTGGGCCAGCAGCATCGGCGTCACCGCCTCGCCCTCCACCAGATGGATGATCAGATAGAGGCCGGCCGGCAGCAGCCCCACCCAGCCGGTGCCCAGCGCCAGCACGCCGACGAAGGCGAACAGCACCACGCCGACCATCGGCCCCAGGATCGGCACGTAGTTCAGCCCGAATGCCGCAGCACCCCACAGCGGCGCGTCCGGCACGCCGCAGCCCCACATCACCGCCGCGGTCGCCAGCCCGACCACCGCGTTGATCCCGCTGATCGTGACCAGATAGGCGGAAACGTCGCGCTGCACGTGTAGCGAGATTTCCACCGCCCGCCGCTTGTCCTTGAACCGCGGCAAAATCTCCACCACCCGGCGCAGGAACGTCTCGCCGGAGACCAGCACGTAGAACAGCACCAGCAGCATGGTGAAGAAGCCGGTCGCCACCGCCCGCGTGCCGCTGAACAGGCTGTCGAACAGGTTGGCGAAGCGAACCGGGGTCGCCGCGGCAACCGGCGCCGTCTCGGCCGTGCCGCCCTGGATCTGCGCCAGCGCCGCCTGGATCGCGCCGAAGGGCTGGGCCAGGAAGCTCAGTTCATGCGCGAGCCGCGGGAGCGCCTGCGGCAGCTTCGCGCCCCAGTCTGCCGCCGGGCCGGAGACCAGCACGCCGAACCCGGCCAGCACCGCCAGCACCAGCAGCAGACACAGCAGCGCCGCCAGCACCCGCGGCACGTGCAGCCTCTCCCCCAGTTCCATCACCGGCCGCAGCAGCAGGTTCAGCACGCAGGCCAGCACGATCGGCAGCACGATGTCGCTCGCGACATACAGCGCCGCGAGGCTGGCGAGCAGGAACAGGCCGCCGAGAAAGACGGTCCTGGCATCCTCCGGCAGCGGCATGTCGGGCCGCGCCTCCTCCCGTGCGGCGGCGTCGCTGACCGCGGCCTCCACCAGATCGGCGGCGCTGTCATCCTGCTTCGCCGCCACCATGCCGCCGGACATGTCGCCCCCGTCGCGTTCTGCGCGCCCATTACGCGCGGGACAGGTTCCGGTTCGGCGGCGGGGGGGGCGGCGAGGTGCCGAACATGGCGTGCCAGTACGCCCAGGATCGCGGGTCGATGATGCCCGGCGGCGCCGCGGCAAGGGCGGCGCGCCAGTCGGCCGCGCTGACATGGGGATGCAGTACGCGCAAATCCGCGGCGGTTGCCCGCTCCATCGCATAGGCGAGGAACCGCACCGGATCGGCCAGCGCCAGTTCCGGCGGTTCGAACCAGATGATCCGCCGCGCCACCGCCGCGGTTTCCTCGGTCAGCGGGATCGGCTTCATGGCAATGCGCCCGGATCGACGGCGCGGACCGCCGCCACCAGCCGTGTCCGTACTTCCGCGGGCAGGCGTGGCAGGGTACCGTCGGTGAAATACGTGAGCGCCTTCAATGTCGCCAACGGTTCGAAACTATGCCCGTGCAGCGCGCGGGCAGCGCCCAGGACCGTCGGCAGATCAAGCTGGCCGCTGTGCAGGATTGCATCGATGTCGAGATAGTCCTTCGCCTCCGCCCGCATCTGCACGACCGCGGCCTTGGTTCCGGCCAGGTCCGTCAGTGACGACACCTGCACACCGTTGTCCGGCGAGACCGAAGGCGGCCGAAGGCGGGGCAGTTTCGGCAGGCCGAAGAACGCAAGCCGCACCGGGCCGCCGCGATCGACGATGCAGCCCAGCAGGTTCGGCTCCCGCTGCGTCACGGTGCAGCCGGCCAGGAACGGCAGGGATGGCACCGGCCGGGCCGGGTCCAGTTCGGCCGCGCCGAAGAAATCGAAATCCTCCGACTGGCGGTGGCCGAGCCGAAGCGCGATCGCGGTCCCGCCATACAACACGAATTCCGCCGGCAGAGTCCCGAGTTCATCCCACAGCCGGCGCTGCGGCGGGGGCAGAATGTCCAGGC
>JAKAZX010000460.1 GCA_021826485.1 Pseudomonadota bacterium
ATAGTCGTCCAGCGCCGACGGCGACAGTCCGGCAAGCAGAACGCGCCCCATGGAGGTGCAGAACGCCGGCAGCCGGCTGCCGACCCCCAGTCCCACCTGCATGATCCGGGCCGCCGCGACCCTGGCGACATAGATGATGTCCGTGCCGTCAAGCATCGAGGCGGAGCAGGATTCACGGACGACTGTGGCGAGGTCGGTGAGCGCCGGCTGCGCCAGGTCGGCTATTTCCATCGAACTCAGGAACGCGAAGCCGAGGCCGAGCACCTTCGGCGTCAGCGTGAATCGCTTGCCGTCGGTCGCCGCGTAGCCGTCATGCACCAGCGTCAGCAGGAAGCGTCGGGCCGCTGCCCGTGACAAGCCGGTCCTATCCGAAATGTCCGTGGGCGTGAGGCTGCCCGTCTGGTGCTCGAACGCCCGGATCACGTTCAGCCCGCGCGAGAGGGATTGAACGAATTCCGACTGCGGGTCGCGCTCGAGAAGGTCCGTTTCGGGCATGGTCTCTCCCGGACTCGAATGGCCGACACGACGGGTCGCGGACTGCTTGCCGCTGCGCCACTTCTACTCTGACCGGCACCGACATTCCAACGCCCATCGCGCGGAGCGGCGCCGTTACCAGGCCCTGCCGATGCGGGCTCATCCCGACCTCCGTGGACCGTGACGCCCTGCGACAAGGGTCCGCGCGATCGCTCACGCCGCAGGTCCCAGTGCAAGCGTCGGCATGGCCGCTTTCGGGATGATCGCGCCACGATGGCGAACCACAGCCCCGGCGAGCTGGTGCCCGATCGCGCCCGCCGCGGCGGGCGCCGACCCGGCGCGACGGGCGGCCAGGTAGCCCGCGGCAAAACTGTCCCCGGCCGCCGTGGTATCCAGCACGTCCTGCACCGGCTCGGCCACGACCACATCGTTCTGCCCCGCCCATACGACGTGACAGGCGGGCGAAAGCAGCTTGACCACGGCCTCGGGCACGGCCGCCATCTGCAGCCGCTTCAGCACGGCGTCCGGGTCCGGCGAGCCAAACAGCAGCATGTGATCCTCCACGCTTGCGAGCACCACATCCGCCGTCCGGAAGGCACGCTCATAGACCGCTCGCGCAACTGCGAAATCCGGCCAGCCGCGCGGCCGGAAATTCGTATCGAATGCCACCTGGGCGCCGGCCGCCCGGGCGCGGGCCAGCGTGTCGAACAGGAGATTGCGACTGGCCTCGTCGAACAAGGAGAGCGTGATCCCGGAGAGGTAGATCAGGGCCGCCCGGCACAGAGCGTCCGTCAGGGCATCGATCTCCGGCCGGCGGAACAACGCGCGTACGGGCGCGCTCTCCCGCCAGTAGTAGAAGCGTCGTTCGCCGCGGGCATCGGTCCGGATCAGGTAGAGCCCGGGCAGCGCGCCGGGGACGCGTGGGATCAGACCGATCCCGATCCCCTCGGCCGCCCAACGCTCGAGCATTTCGCTGCTGAACGGGTCATCGCCCAGCGCAGTCACGTAATCCACCGGTACGCCGAGACGCGCCAAATAGAGCGAGGTGTTCAGCGTGTCGCCGCCGAAGCTGCGCGTCAACGTGCCGTCCGGATGCTCGGAGAGTTCGACCATGCACTCGCCGACGCAGGCCACGCGCGTCATGCGCCCCTCGTCTGCGCGATCGCGCACGTGCCCCGCGAAGGCATCCGGCGGACGTCAGTCATGTTCGTATCCGTAGATCTCCGGCAGGATGAAGATCGCCGACAGCAGCCCGATCAGGGGGAAGATCGCGACCAGCAGCGTCGCCGTCGCCTGACCGACGGCGGCAAACAGCGAGGGGAACAGGAAGATGGACAGGAACGACGGCAGCTTGACGAACATGTAGGCGAAGCCGCTCGCCGTGCCGCGGTATTCCGGCTTGGCGACCACGGTCGGGATCGTCATGCAGTTGGAAGCGTCCCAGTAATGGCCCCACAGCATCGCCGCTGCCGCGAACGGCAGAATATAGACGTTGTTCGTGTGCAGCGCCCAGGCGGCGACCAGGAGTGAGACCAGCACGATCCCGAACCCGGCGATGGCGATGCCGCGCTGGCCGATGCGCGGCGTGATCTGCGGCCCGATCCAGCCCGAGATCGCGGCCACGATGTAGAGCGCCATGGTGACCAGATCGGTGCCGAGAACCGAGGCCACCCCGACCATCAGGAACAGCACCGGCAGATAGAACGCGAAGGTCGAGAACTCGCTGCCCTGGCAGAAGCAGGCGATGTAGCCGTACAGCGTGGCGCGCCAGCGGATCGGGTCACGCCGGAGATCGGACAGGAACGCACTCGCGCTGGGTTTGGCGATCTCGATGTCCCGGTCCGGCAGCATCTGCAGCGGATCCGAATAGAGCTGCATGGCGACCTGCTTGGCCTCGCGGAACCGCCCGTTGCGGATCAGCCAGACCGCGGTTTCGGGCAGGTCGTGCCGCATCAGCAGGATGATCGCCGCGGGAACCGCGCCCAACCCGAGGGTCACCCGCCAGATGAGTGCGTGCTCCAGGTTGGCCACGATGAAGACCGCGATCACCGCGAGCGTCAGCACCTCGCCGACCGCAAACATGAACTGCCAGCGGTTGCCCATGACTTCGCGCTCGCCCTTGGGCATGGACTCCATGATATAGGTGTAGCCGTTGGAGATGTCCGAACCGAGCGGCACGCCGAGGAAGACGCGGATGATCACCAGCAGCCAAACGCTGGTGGCGAAGGCCTGCGCCACGGCGAGGATGATGAACAGGATCATCGTCGCCAGGAACATGATCCGCCGCCCGATCTTGTCCGACAGCCACCCGCCGACGAGCGCCCCGATCAGCGCGCCACCCTGGGTCCCGGCCGCAGCAAGGCCGAGCAGCAGCGGGTCCGGATGGTACTGGTCGCGGATGAATACCAGCACAAACGCGATCGAGTAGAGATCCCATGCCTCCACCAGGATGGAGGCCATCATCAACCACCCGATCCTGTTCCCGCTCGGATTGTAGTTGGTCACAAGGTGGCGGACCGCGCCATCCATTTCCGACTGATAGGGTACCGCTGTCGCCACGCGCATTCCTCCCACAAAATTCGTCGGTTCTAGACCGTCGTTCTGACCTTCAAGTCTCGCGATCGATCGCCCGTGCGTTCGAACGCGCGGACGGCATCGTCGATCGGCATGACGTTGGCCGGCGAGGTCGGTCGCCGCGCCGGCTCGATCCGCTGAT
>JAKAZX010000461.1 GCA_021826485.1 Pseudomonadota bacterium
TCGCGCGGCACCGGGCCGCGCGCGCTGAACAGATCGACCTGGAACACCAGCGCGCTCAGCCCGCCGACATGGTCGATCAGGTGTTGCAGCGGCGTGTTGGAGACGATGCCGCCGTCCCAGTACCAGTCCGTGCCGATGCGCACCATCGGCAGCGCCGGCGGCAGCGCGCCGCTGGCCATCACGTGCTCGGGCAGGATCTCCGTCTCGGCATTGTCGAAATAGGCGAAATTGCCGCTCTGCACGTTCACCGCGCCGCAGGCGTAGCGGCAGGTGCGGCGGTTCAGCAGGTCGAAATCCACCAGCCGCAGCAGCGTCTCGCGCAGCGGCGCGGTGTCGTAGAACGACGTGGCGCCGCGGCTGCCGCGCGGCGCGAACCACGGGTTCGGCACGCGCGGCGCGAAGAAGCCCGGCTGGCCGAACGCCAGCGCCGCCAGTGCCGACAGGCCGTTGTGCAGCCGGTGCGCCGCATCGCCCTCCGCCGGCAGCAGCCAGACCGGGCGGGAGGTGACCAGGTTCCAGAAATCGTGCAGCCGCGCCAGCCGCCGCTCCGGCGGGTTGCCGGCGATGATCGCGCCGTTGATGGCGCCGATGGAAACCCCGGCGATCCAGTCCGGCTCCAGCCCCCGCGCGTGCAGCGCCTGATACACCCCGGCCTGATAGGCGCCCAGCGCGCCGCCGCCCTGCAACACCATCGCGATGCGGTCGCATCCCTCGGGCCGGCCCGGCTGCGGCAGGGCGGTGGCGGGCAGGCTGCCGATATCCATGCGATGAGGTTCCGCTTGCAGTTGCACCGCGTAAGCGTGGCGCGCATGCCGCCCCCGTCAAGGGTGGCGGCTTGATCGCGGGCGGCGCATCGGCCTATCCCCGCCCACCATTCCAGGGAGAGGCGGGCGATGAGCCTGAAGGGCAAGGTTGCGCTGGTGACGGGGTCCACCAGCGGCATCGGTCTCGGCATCGCGCACGCGCTGGCGGCGCAGGGGGCCGACATCATGATGAACGGCTTCGGCGACGCCGCCGCGATCGAGCGTCTGCGCCAGGAGACCGCCGCGCGGTTCGGCGTGCGCGTCGCCTATTCCGGGGCCGACATCAGCAAGCCAGCCGAGATCGAGGCGATGGTCGCGGCGACGCAGCAGCAGCTCGGCGCGCTGGATATCCTGGTGAATAACGCCGGCATCCAGTTCGTCGCGCCGATCGAGGCGTTTCCGCCCGAGCAGTGGGACCGGGTGATCGCGATCAACCTGTCCGGCGTGTTCCATGCCACCCGCGCGGCGATCCCGGGGATGAAGCAGCGCGGCTGGGGGCGCATCATCAACATCGCCTCGGCGCATGGGCTGGTGGCCAGCGCGCAGAAGGTCGCCTATGTCGCCGCCAAGCACGGCGTGGTGGGCATGACCAAGGTGGCCGCGGTCGAGCTGGCCGGCAGCGGCATCACCGCCAACGCGATCTGCCCCGGCTGGGTGCTGACCCCGCTGGTGGAGAAGCAGTTGCAGGACCGCGCGCAGCGCGAAGGCATGACGGTCGAGGCGGTCCGGCACGATTTCCTGGCCGAGAAGCAGCCGCTGGTGGAGTTCACCACGCCCGAGCAGATCGGGGCGCTGGCCGCCTTCCTCTGCTCGGACGCGGCGGCGACCATCACCGGCGCGCCGCTTTCGATCGACGGCGGCTGGGTGGCGCAGTAGCGCCGTCAGTCCGCTTCGGCCTCGGCCTCGGCGGCCTCGGCCTCCGCATCGGCCGCAGTCGGGGTGCCGGCGGCCAGGCCGGCGCCGCGCGCCAGCGCCGGGCCGATCAGCACCAGGGCCGGGCCGCCGGTGCTCCACCCCGGCGCCTGCGCCACCAGCGCGTCGAGCGTGCCGCGCAGCGCCCGGTGCCGCTCGGTGCCGCCGCGCTCGATCAGCGCGGCCGGCATCGCCGGGTCGAGCCCGTGCGCCAGCAGCCCGTCGCGCAACTGCGGCAGGGAGACGATGCCCATATAGACCGCGAGCGTGGTGCGGCTGCGCACCAGGGGCGCGAAGTCGATATCCAGCACCCCGTCGCGCGTGTGGCCGGTGACGAAGGTGACGCTGCGGGCGATGCCGCGATGGGTCAGCGGGATCATCTCCTGCGCCGCGCAGGCAAGGGCAGCGGTGACGCCGGGCACGACCTCGCAGCGGATGCCGGCGGCCAGCAGCGCCTCCGCCTCCTCGCCGCCGCGGCCGAAGATGAACGGGTCGCCGCCCTTCAGCCGCACCACCCGCTTGCCCTCGCGGGCGAGGCGGATCAGCAGGGCATTGATCTCCTCCTGCTTCAGGCAATGCTGGGCGCGCGCCTTGCCGACATAGATGCGCGGCGCGTCGCGGCGGGCGAGGTCGAGCACGGCATCGCCCACCAGCCGGTCGTGCACGATCACGTCGGCCTCCCCCAGCAGCCGCTGGGCGCGCAGCGTCAGCAGGTCGGCCGCCCCCGGTCCGCCGCCGACCAGGAACACGGTGCCCGCGGCGTCGGCCGCGCCCTCGGCCAGCGCGCGGGCGAATTCCGCCTCCGCCTCCGCCTCCCGCCCGGCGAACACGTGGTCAGCGGCCGGGCCGGTGAACAGGCGTTCCAGCACGCGCCGGCGCAGTGCCGCATCGGGCAGGCGGCGGCGGAATTCGTCGCGGAACCGTGCGGCCAGGGCGGCCAGCCGGCCGAAGCCGGGGGGAATCGCGGCCTCGATCCTGGCGCGCAACAACCGTGCCAGCACCGGCGCCACCCCGTCGGAGCCGACGGCGATGGTGACCGGCCCCCGCTCGATCACGGCAGGCATGATGCAGGTGCCGAGGTCGGGGCGGTCGACGACGTTGCAGGTGATGCCGAAACGGTGCGCTGCGGCGGCGAGCGAGCGCAATTCGGCATCGGGTGCGTCGGCCCCGATGGCCAGCGCGCAGCCCTCCAGAAGCCCGGTTTCGAAGCGTTCCGCGCGGCGGATCACCGCCCCGGCGCGGGCCGCCAGCGCGGCCTTGCGGTCGGCCACCGCGCCGGTGCCGAGCACCAGCACGGTCCGTCCGCGCAGATCGAGAAACACCGGGAAGTGTCGCATCCGCGCGCAGATAGGCCGCGGCCGGCGGCGGCACAACCGGCTTGCCGCGCCGCCGGCCGCGCCGCTAGATGCCGCCATGCCCATCCTGCTCACCGGCGCCGCCGGCTTCATCGGCTACCACACCGCCGAGGC
>JAKAZX010000462.1 GCA_021826485.1 Pseudomonadota bacterium
TGACGCAGCGCCACACCTTCGGCTCATATTACTACTTCGACGAGCCGGCAAAGGGATGAACCGCCGTCGCGCCGTTGCGCGATCGCTGCCGGTCGCCGCCCTGGCACTCTGCCTGGCCGGGGGCGCGCACGCCCAGGAATCCGACCTGGGCGGCAGCCTCGGCGGCGGCGGTGGCGGTGGCGGCGGGACCGGCGGCGGCGCCGGCACCGGCGCATCGTCCGGCGCGGTGCCGGAACTGACGCTGCCGCCCAGCGGCAGCCTGCTGCAAAGCGGGCCGGCGCAGCCGGGCGGGCTGGGCACGCCGGCCGGGCTGCTGGGCACCGGCCAGGGCGAGTCGCTGCGCGACCGGATCGGCCAGGCGCTCGGCCTGCAAGCGCCGGGGGAGGCCGGGCAGCCGACCTTCCAATTCACCCCGGCGATCAACCTCCAGCAGGGCTGGACCAGCAACGCGATCAACGTCCCCGGCACCGCCGGCGGCCAGTCCGCGTTCATGACGATCGTCAACCCCTCGCTCGCCGTCTCGGCCGACAGCCAGCGGGTGCAGGGCGGGCTGGTCTACGCGCCGAGCCTGTTCGAATACGAGCCGAACCGGGGCCAGAGCCAGGTCGCGCAGAACCTGTCCGCCCATGTCCATGCCATCGTGATCCCGGACACGCTGTTCATCGACATGCAGGGCTTCGCCGGCGAACAGACCATCACCGGCGGCTTCGGGCCGACCGGGACGACGGTGCAGAACAACAGCAACACCGCGCAGGACTACAGCTTCAGCCTGATGCCTTACCTGCAGCACCGGTTCGGCGACATCGGCGTCGGCGAGATCGGCGGCAGCTTCAGCCAGACCGCGCAACTGGTGCCCGGCAACACCGTCGCCGCGGTGCAGCCGGGCCTTCCGGCGACCGCGCTGCCCAGCCAGTACATGACGATGACCGAGGAGCACGTGGCGTTCTCCTCCGGCGACGGGTTCGGGCGCTGGGTCAGCAATGCGCTGATATCGTTGTCGCAGGATTCCGGCACCGGGGTGTTCACCGGCGCCTACCGCAACACCGCCGAGTACGAGGCCGGCTATGCGATCACGCACAGCTTCACGGTCCTCGCCACGATCGGCTGGGACGATCTGCACTATGCCGGCCTGCCGCCGATCACCATCGACACGCCGCTGTGGAACGTCGGGTTCCAGTGGACGCCCAACGCCGACAGCCAGGTGATCGCCCGCTACGGCCGCAAGGACGGCATCGACGCGCCGTTTCTGTCGGCGACCTACGTGCCCACGCCGCGCACGCGCCTCAACGCCAGCTATTCGGTGATGCTGTCCACCGACCAGGAGCAGTTGCGCAACGACCTCGCCAACTCGACCACCGATGCGAGCGGCAATCCGGTCAGTGCCGTCACCGGCGAGTCCCTGCTCAGCGGCAACAACTTCCTCGGCCTGTTCGCCGGCGTCTACCGGCTGGAGAGCGGGCAGGTCGGCGGCTCACTGCTGCTTGACCGCGACACGTTCCAGGTGTCGGTCAACCGCCAGCGGCAGACCACGCTGAACACCGTGCCGGGCAGCATCGCCGGCCTCACCTCGCTCGGCACGTTCGGCTCGGTGACGTGGCAGCACGACCTGTCGGATGCGGTCAAGACGACGATGTTCGTGCAGTATGGCGTCTCGCAATCGGTGGTCAGCGCGTTCAGCCAGTCCAGCGACGTGCTGACCGGCAGCGCCCAGGTCAGCTACGCGCTGTCCGATACGCTCAGCACGAACCTGATATACAGCCATACCCAGAGCAGCTATCGCAGCCCGATCCCCGGCTACAGCGTCGATATGGTCCTTGCCGGCATCCAGAAGAGGTTTTGAGGACGCGGCGGATGTATGAGCGGTATTACGAATTCAACGCGCCGCCGTTCCAGCTCACGCCGGACAGCCGGTTCTATTTCGACAGCCGCGCCCATGCTCGCGCCAACGCGCATCTGACCTTCGGGCTGGCGCAGGCCGAGGGGTTCATCGTCGTCACCGGCGAGGTGGGCGCCGGCAAGACCACGCTGATCGAACGGCTGCTCGACCAGCTCGACCGTGACACCTACATCGTCGCCCGCATCAACACGACGCAGGTCTCCGGCGAGGATCTGTTCCGCCTGGCGATGGCCGGCTTCGGCCTGGACGCGCCGGGGGAGAGCAAGGCGTCGCTGCTGCTGCAATTCGAGGATGTGCTGCGCGATCACCGGCTGGCGGGCCGCCGTTCCCTCCTCATCATCGACGAGGCGCAGAACCTGTCGCTCGCGGCGCTCGAGGAGCTGCGGATGCTGTCCAACCTGACCCCGCGCGAGGGGGCGGCCGGGCGGGCCAGCCTGCAGACGCTGCTGGCCGGGCAGCCGCAGTTCCGCCGGATGCTGGCCAGCCCCGACCTCGACCAGCTCCGCCAGCGGGTGCTCGCCTCCTACCATCTCGGCCCGCTGACGCGGGAGGAGACGCGCGGCTACATCCTGCACCGGCTGGCCACCGCCGGCTGGCACGGCAAGCCGGCCTGGCAGGACGCGGCATTCGGCGTGGTCCACGACTATTGCGCCGGCATCCCGCGCCGCATCAACCGGCTGTGCGCGCGGGTGCTGCTGCTCGGCGCGCTGGAGGAGACGGCGGAGATCACCGCCGAAATGGTGCAGTCCACCGCCGAGGAACTGGCGGCCGACCTGGAAGGCGGGGCGGAGCGGGCGGCCCCGCTGCCGGCCGCGCGGACGCGGGACGACGTGTCGTCCCTGCACCAGCGGCTGGACGGGCTGGAGGCACGGTTCCAGCGGCGGGAGCGGGTGTTCCAGCGGCTGCTCGATCTGCTGGCGGTCGCCGGCCCGGCGGCGCGCTGACATGACCGGGCGGCCCAGCGCACTGACCGTCGATGTCGAGGACTACTTCCAGGTGCAGGCCTTCGCCGGCACCATCCCGCGCGCCGACTGGGAACGCTGGCCGCGGCGGGTGGAGGCGAATACCGAGCGCCTGCTGGACTTGTTCGCCGCCGCCGGCGTGCATGCCACTTTCTTCACCCTCGGCTGGGTGGCCGAGCGGCATCCCGCGCTGATCCGCCGCATCGTCGCCGGCGGGCACGAACTGGCGAGTCACGGCCACGGCCACGAGCTGATCGACCGGATCGGCGAGGCCGCGTTCCGCACCGATGTGCGGCGCGCCCGCGCGGTCCTG
>JAKAZX010000463.1 GCA_021826485.1 Pseudomonadota bacterium
CCGCGGAACGCCCGGCACAGCCCCGCGACGATCAGCGACTTGCCGACCGACGATCCGGTGCCCTGGATCATCAGCGCCCACGCCGTCACGGCGCGGGCGCCCTGCTGCTGCTGCCGCTCAAGCGGTCAGCCACACCTTCTCGCACACCCGGCCGTTGTCCAGCAGGAACCCCTTGTGTGGCGTCAGCCCGGCGACGCGGTCGTTGTGTGCATCCAGGTAGTCGCGGAACACCGGGATCAGCGCGCCGCCGTCGTCGTGCAGCATCCGCTGCATCTCCCACAGATATTCGCGGCGCTTCGCGGTATCCAGCTCGGCGCGCGCATCGGCCAGCAGCTTGTCGAACTGCGGCACGCGCCAGTGGGTGTCGTTCCACGGCGCATCGGACTTGTAGGCGATGCCGAACATCTGCGTCGCCGCCGGCCGCCCGCCCCAGTAGCTGGTGGTGAACGCGCCTTTCAGCCAGACATTGTCCCAGAACCCGTCTGCCGGTTCGCGCTTCACGTCGATCTTGATGCCGCCCTTCGCCGCGTTGGCCTGGAACAGCGTCGCCATGTCCACCGCGCCGCTGAACGCCGCGTCGGAGGCTTGCAGCAGGATCTGCGTGGTCGGGTTGCCGGCCTTGTTGAAATAGAACTTCGCCTTGTCCGGGTCGTACGCGGTCTGCGGCAGGTTGGGGTTATGGAACGGGTCGCTCGCCGGGATCGGCTGATCGTTGCCGAGCGTGCCGTAGCCGGCGAACAGCGATTTCAGCACCGCCTCACGGTCGATCCCGTGCTTCAGCGCGAGCCGCACGTTCGGGTCGGAATAGGGCGCGTGGTCGATCATCATCGGCATGATGGCGTGCCAGCCGCCCGGTGCCTGCACCAGCGACAGCTTCGGATTGCGCTTGATGACCGGCACGGTGCGCGGATCGACGGTGTTGATGATATCGACCTGCCCGGTCAGCAGCGCGTTCAGCCGCGCCGCCCCGTCCGCGATCATGGTGATGACGACGCTGTCCACGTGCGCGCGGTCGGGCTTCCAGTAATCGGCGCGGCGTTTCAGCGTGCAGGTGACGCCGGGCTCGAATTTCTCCACCGTGAAGCCGCCGGTGCCGACCGGCTTCGCCCAGTCGGTGAAGCCGTTCGGCACCATCAGCACATGATAATCCGACAGCACGTAGGGCAGGTCGGCGTCCGGGGCGGACAGCGTGATCTGGATCTGGTGCGAATCCAGCTTGCGGATGTCACTGATCGCCTTCATCGGCCCGGCGGCGCCGGACTTGGTGTTGCCGCGGTGCAGATTGAGCGAATAGATCGCATCGTCCGCATCGAACGTCTTGCCGTTGCTGAAGGTGACGCCCTTGCGCAGGGTGAACACCCATTCCGCGGCCCCCGGCTTCGCTTCCCAGCGTTCCGCCAGTTCCGGCTCCGGCGTGTTGTCCGCGCTGTTCTCGATCAGGCCGTTGAACAACGAGAAGCCGATGACGACGGGAACCCAGTCGAGCGCGGTAAGGGGATTGAGCGTGTCCGACGTGCTGCCGCCGATCAGACCGAGCCGCAGCGTGCCGCCCTGGCGCGGCGTCTGCTCCGCCGCGCGGGCACGGGGCGCCGCCAGTGCCGCCGAAAGCGCCGCCGCGCCGCCCAGCAGCGTGCGGCGCGAAACCGTCGGGAACCGGTCCATCAACCCTCCTCCTGCATTGCCAGACGGGGGATGCCCGTCGCATCGTTGGCGCGACGCTAGGCCCTGGCGCCGCCGCCGAACAGGGGCGATGGCGGGTTGGCGCGGTCTGACGGGGGAGTGCGATGGACGACAGCGGTCTGGCGCGTTGGCTCGACCCCGAACTGCGCGCCTTCGTGCGCGAGACCGAGCGGCTG
This sequence comes from Pseudomonadota bacterium, assembly GCA_021826485.1. Lineage (GTDB taxonomy): Bacteria > Pseudomonadota > Alphaproteobacteria > Acetobacterales > Acetobacteraceae > JAFKFJ01. Next base: position 1,857 of record JAKAZX010000463.1, read on the forward strand.
GCTGCCGCCGCCGGCGCGCTGGGCGACCGGGATGCGGCGCGGGCGAACTACCTGCGCCTGTGGGATGCCTTCCGCGCGCCGCGCCCGGCCGGCGTCGCGGTCGCGGCGGCAGAGGCCGGCAGCGTGAAACTGCGCCATTACCGCCCGCCCGGCACGGCGCGGGCGGCGGCGGCGCTGTTCCTGCACGGCGGCGGGTTCGTGCTCGGCGACCTCGACAGCCATGACGATGTCTGCGCCGAACTTGCCGCCCGCGCGGGGGTGGAGGTGGTGGCGGTGGACTACCGGCTGGCGCCGGAACACCGCTACCCGGCGGCGCTGGACGATGCGGAAGCGGCATACCGGCAGGTCGCGGCGGACCGCCCGGTGGTGGTGGTGGGCGACAGCGCCGGCGGCAACCTCGCCGCCGCGCTGTGCCTGCGGCTGCGCCGGCTGGGCCGCCCGCAGCCGCGCGGGCAGGTGCTGTTCTACCCGCTGCTCGCGGCCGATCCGCTGCGCGTCGCCGGCAGCCGCGCCGCCGACGCTCCGCTGCTCACCGCCGCCGAGTGCGCGGGCTTCATGCAGATCTATGGCGGCCGGCCGCTGCCGGCGGCCGACCCGGAATTCGCCCCGCTCTCCGCCGCCGACCTGTCCGGCCTCGCCCCGGCCGCGCTGTTCGCCGCCGGCTTCGATCCGCTCAGCCGGGATGCCGAGGATTACGCGGCGCTGCTGCACGCCGCCGGGGTTCCGGTGCGCTACCGTGCCGATCCCGGACTTGTGCACGGCTGGCTGCGCGGGCGGCACCGCAGCCGCCTCGCCGCCGAGGCCTTCACAGCGGCCATCGAGGCGGTCGCAGCCTTCGCGACGTAAGCTCGGCCGCAATAATTCCACCGCCTGACGTTCACGCATCTCTGTCTCGCCAGTGCGAATGGCGGGCGCAGAGTAGGCTGGATGTACGTTCGCAAAGAAGATCGGCTGGTCCTGCTGAGTGTGCCGCACGAGCACTTGGTGGAGAGCCGGCCCGACCGCTTTGCCGCTTCGCCCTGGACTTGGCGGCGGGTTCTGAAGGCGACGGTTTATTGCGGTCTCGGCGTGCTCGGCACGGGCGCGGTGCTGGGCATGGGGCTGCTGTTGTTCGGCCCCGCCGCGCCGCCGCCGGATGCGCCCGCCTCCCGGCCGCTGCGGCCCACCGAACTGACGCAGGCCCCGCCGCCGGCCGCCGCCGCCCTGCCTGCGGCACCGACGCCGGCCCCGCCGGCGCCGGCGGAGTCGCCCCGGTCCGCCTGGTTTGCCCGGGCGCAGGCGGTGATGTCGGCGCTGCATCGGGAAA
>JAKAZX010000039.1 GCA_021826485.1 Pseudomonadota bacterium
GAACGCCTGACGCAGGCCGGCGCGCCCCGCCGGGGTGATCGCCACCGCCCGCGTCCCCTCCAGCCGGCGCAGCCAGCCGCGGGTGAAGCAGGTCCGGCAGATCGCTGCCCCCACCTGGCCCGCGATATGCACGCGTCGCTCGCTCCAGTCCAGGCAGGGGCGGCAGAACACCCGCCCGGTGCGCGAGCGGCCGGCCGCGAGGTCCACGTCCAGCCCGCCCAGGAATGCGGCCCCCGCCTCGGTCAGCGCGGCGCCGTCATGCGACAGGTCGATCAGCGCCCGCTCCACCATGCGGTCGGCCAGCGCGACCGCGACTTCGCCGGCAAGGTGGTCGTAGCAGGTGCGGGCGCGCCGCAGCGCCGCGTCGCGCGGGCCGACCACCCGCGCCGGCGCCCCGCCGCCAAGCTGCGCCGATACCGACATGACGGTTTCCAGCATCCGCGCGATGTCGGCGGAGGCGACGCGGTAGTAGCGGTGGCGCCCCTGCCGCGTCACCGCGACCAGCGCACCGTCGGTCAGCCGCGCGAGATGGCCGCTGGCGGTGGGCGGCGCGATGCCCGCGACATCTGCCAGTTCCGTCGCGGTCAGCGCCCGCCCGTCCATCAGCGCGACGAGCATGGCGGCGCGCGCCGGATCGCCGATCAGGCTCGCGGTGGTCGCGATGCCGAGACTGCCGGGCATGGTCGGCCCCCCTCCCCGGCGCTCACGCCTCGGCCTTGAAGGTGCGGCCGAGATCGGCGCCGGTGCCGAAGTAGTGGCGGAACACGTAAAGCAGCGGATTCCATCTGGCGGTGTCAATGTGGTTGGTGCGCGGGATGACCACGCCGCGATGGACATGCACCCGGACCACCCGGGTCTCCACGATCTGGAACCCCTCCGGCCGGTCCGCCGGCCACTCGCCGCCCGGATCGTGGACCGCGACCACCTCCGCCTCGAACTGGATCGGGCATTCGGCGATGCGCAGCGGGCGGACCCGCTCCGCGCGCTGCGGCGTGAAGCCGGCGCGGGCGAACTTGGCCGCATCGAACTCGTAGCCGATCTGGCGCTTGTGCGCCGGCACCGGGTCGCGCCCGGTGGAGCGCGCCAGCGCCTCCACCTTCGGCCACAGATCGGCGGAGGGAAAATTCATCACCAGCCCGCCGTCGCGCACCAGATTCTCGCGCCCCTGGCTGGTCGAGGTCATGCCGAGGATGACGCGATCGAACAGCGCCCAGGCCGAGGACATCGGCGAGATGTTCGTCGTGCCGTCCGGATTGACGGTGGTGACCAGCACGACCGGCGTGCCGACATAAAGAACGGACGGCGCGATCGGGATATGCTCACGCTCCGCCGCCATCGCGTCTTCGGTCATCGCTTCCTCGGTCATCGTCATTGCTCCCGGCCGGGGCGCGGTTTATCCCGCCGCACCCCGCGGATGCTTCGGTGACCGCCGAAGTGGCGCGGGTCGGCCACTCGCCGAGACGTGTGACCGCTGCGGCAGGGTCGGCGCGGTATCTGCACGCATGCGATCCGCCATGCTTCTCCCGGCGCTCGCGCTTGCGCCGATGGTGGCCCTGCCCTGGCAAGCGCACGCGGCAACCGCGGCCGACCAGTTCACGACCGTCAATGTCAATTACGTCTATGCGTCCACGCTCGGATTTGGCGGCTATTCGCTCGCCGGGCTCGATGCCAGCGTCTACGCCCTGCCGCTGTCGCACAGTTTCCTGCTGGACGGCGCCGGCGGAACGGTGCTGCGGGTGACGCTGCCGCTGCAATTCGGCGTCTACAGCTTCCGCGCCGCCGGCCCCGACGGCAGCCGCATCGCGATCGACCAGCAATCGGTCGCGCTGGTGCCGGAGTTCGAGTTGCAGGTGCCGGTGGCGCCGGACAGCGTGCTCAAGCCGTTCGTCGCGGCGGGTGCGGCGCATGCGTTCGGCGTCAGCGGCGGCACCGCGGATGCCTGGGTCTATGCCGGCGGGCTGCGCGGCGTCACCGCGCAGCATTTCGGCGCCACCACCCTCTCGCTCGGCGCGGCGGCAATGGCGGCGGGGGACAGCGCGATGGGCCCCGGGTTCCGCGAGCAATACGTGGCGCTGGAGGTCGGGGCGGAACTGCGCCATCCGCTCGGGATCACGCTCGGCCGGCTCACGCCGGATGCCGGCGTCTACGTGATCGCCTACGACTATCCCGAGCCGCTGCAATTCTCCCGCTACCTGCACCCGCCGCTGCAAGTGCGCAACCAGGGCGAGGTCGGCGTCACCTTCGGCAGCACCACGCCGATCGGCATCTCCTGGCTCGACACGGCGCGCATCGGCGCCGGCTACGTGTTCGGCGACGGGCTGCGGGTGTGGCACGTGGTATTCGGCTTCCCGTTCTGATGCAGGCGCTGCAACCGCCGCTCCGCCACCATCGCGGGGACCGGCGGCTTGCGGAACCGCAACGCCCGGCCGCCCGCTCAGTTGGCTGCGGCGCGGGCCAGGGCGCAGTCGTGGTCCTGCAACTCCTCCCCCGACGCACGGTCGCCGGCGGCCGGGTCGGCGCGGTCGGCGAGCAGCAGGAAACCCTGCGGCAGCCCGGCCAGCACCAGCGTCCACTGCGCCATCCCCGCCGCCCCGACGCCCGGCATGGCGGCGAGCAGGCGGAACGGCGTCGGCCCGGCCGGGTCCGCCCCGTCCAGCCGCCGGGCGAGATAGCGGTGGCCGAGCAGGCCGCCGGGAAGCGGCGCCCAGTCCGTCCCGACCGCCGCCGCCCCGACACGCAGCGCGGCGCGGATGTCGGGGCGCAGGCAGTCGATATGGATATGCAACTGGTTCTGGCTGCGGCCGGAGGGGGAGTTGATGGCGAGCGACAGCGCATCCCGCGGCAGGTCACGCCCCGCTCGCGCCGCCACGTCGCCGCGTGCCGCCCAGGCGGCCGCGAAATAGTCGGGCGCATCGGGGGCGAGCACGGCCGGGTCCTCGATGCCGGTGACGCGCGCGGTCGGGATCAGCAGGAACTGGGTGGCGCCGCGCCGGTCCTTCAGCACCGCCCAGCCGCCATCGAGCGAAACGGCCTGGCAGGGCGCGGGGCGTGCGTGGTCGCGCTGATCCGGCACGCACTGGCCATGCACGATGCGCCACAGCGCATCCGGGTCGGCGCGCGCAGCCGGCGCCAGGGACAGCGCCAGCAGCAGCGCCAGGGCAGCGCGCCGCAGCGTCGCGGGAAGCCGCACCGGGCGCTCAGCCGGCCCGGTTGGCAACCAGCTCCGTCACCACGGCCGGATCGGCGAGGGTGGAGATGTCGCCCAGCCCCTCCGTCTCGTTGGCGGCGATCTTGCGCAGGATGCGGCGCATGATCTTGCCGCTGCGCGTCTTGGGCAGGCCCGGCGCCCATTGGATGGCATCGGGGCTGGCGATCGGCCCGATCTCCCGCCGCACCCAGCCGACCAGCTCGCGCCGCAGCTCCTCCGTCGGCTCCACGCCGGATTTCAGCGTGACATAGGCATAGATGCCCTGCCCCTTGATCTCATGCGGGAAGCCGACCACGGCGGCCTCGGCAACCTTCGGGTGGGCGACCAGCGCGCTTTCCACCTCGGCAGTGCCCATGCGGTGGCCGGAGACGTTGATCACGTCATCCACCCGCCCGGTGATCCACCAGTAGCCATCGGCATCCCGCCGCGCGCCGTCGCCGGTGAAATAGAGGCCCTTGAAGGTGGAAAAATAGGTCTGCACGAAGCGCGCGTGGTCGCCGAACACGGTGCGCATCATGCCCGGCCACGGCCGCTCGATGCACAGATTGCCCTCCGCCGCGCCATCCAGCCGGCGGCCGTCCCCGTCCACCAGCAGCGGGAACACGCCCGGCAGCGGCAGGGTGGCGGAACCGGGCTTCTGCGCGATCGCGCCGGGCAGCGGGGAGATCAGGATGCCGCCGGTTTCGGTCTGCCACCAGGTATCGACCACCGGGCAGCGTTCGTCGCCGACCACGCGATAGTACCACAGCCAGGCTTCGGGATTGATCGGCTCCCCCACGCTGCCCAGGATGCGCAGGCTGGTGCGGGCGGATTTCTTCACCGGCGCCTCGCCCTCGCGCATCAGGCTGCGGATCGCGGTGGGCGCGGTGTAGAAGATGTTCACCTTGTGCTTGTCCACCACCTGCCAGAACCGCCCGGCATCCGGCCAGGTGGGAATCCCCTCGAACATCAGCGTGGTGGCGCCGTTCGCGAGCGGGCCGTAGACGATGTAGGTGTGCCCGGTCACCCAGCCGACATCGGCGGTGCACCAGTAGATTTCGCCCGGCCGGTAATCGAACACGAGCTGGTGGGTGAAGCTGGCCCAGACCATGTAGCCGCCGGTGGTGTGCAGCGCGCCCTTCGGCTTGCCGGTGCTGCCGGAGGTATAGAGGATGAACAGCGGATCCTCCGCCGCCATTTCCGCCGGCGCGCATTCCGCCGCGGCGGCGGCCAGTGCCTGCTCATAGCGATGGTCGCGCCCGGCCTGCATCGGCACGTCCCCGCCGGTGACGGTGACGACCAGCACGTGCGACACGTCCGGACATTGTTGCAGGGCGGCGTCGGCGTTGGTCTTGAGCGCGACGCGCCGGCCGCCGCGCCTTCCCTCGTCGGCGGTGATCAGCACGCGCGCGCCGGCATCCTGGATGCGCCCGGCGAGACTGTCGGGGGAGAAGCCGCCGAACACCACGGTATGCACCGCGCCGATGCGCGCGCAGGCCAGCATCGCCACCGCCGCCTCGACCACCATCGGCAGATAGATGCACACCCGGTCGCCGCGCCCGACGCCGAAGGATTTCAGGACGTTGGCGAGGCGGCAGACCTGCCCGTGCAGTTCGCGGTAGGTGACATGGCGGCTGGTGGCGGGATCGTCCCCCTCCCAGATGATCGCCACCTGGTCGCCGCGCTTCGCCAAATGCCGGTCGAGGCAGTTGGCGGCGGCGTTCAGCGTGCCGTCCTCGAACCAGGTGACGCGCACATCGCCGGTGAAGTCGCCGGACTGGATCTTCGTGGGCGTCCTGATCCAGTCGATGCGGCGGCACTGCTCCGCCCAGAAGCCGGCCGGGTCGGCGGCGGCGCGGGCGGCCATCGCGCGATAGGCGTCGGCGGTCACGTGCGCCTTGGCAGCAATCTCCGGCTTCACCGCGATCAGGGGTTCGGACATCGGCGTGGCTTCCCGTCCTGGACGTTGTGGCAGCGCGCTGGCTACAGCCCGGCATCCTCCGGCACCAGCACGACGCCTTCCCTGATCTCGATCATAACCGCTTCAAGCCGGTCGCCAAGGCAGGGGCCGCGCAGGCAGTGCCCGTCGGCGATGCGGAACTCCGCGCCGTGGGTGGCGCAGAGGATGCGGGTGCCGTCGGTGGACAGGAAGCGGCCCGGCACCCAGTCCAGCGGCACGCCCAGATGCGGGCAGGCATTCACGTAGGCGCGCACCACGCCGCCCTGGCGCACCGCGAACAGGCCGGTGAAGCCGCCCGGCGCCGGCCCGAAGCCGCGTGCGCCGCCATCGGGAATGTCGTCGATGCGGCAGAGCGGGCGCAGACGCTCTCGTGCGTCGGCGCTCACGCCCGCGTCAGCGCCGGAAGATCGGGACGTTCTGGCAACCAGTCCTCCAGCAACTGGTCCGGGGTGTACTGACGGTGCGCGGCGTGCAGCGCTGCGGCGGCCGCGTGCTCCCCGAAATTGCTCAGCCCCGCTTCCGCGCGCCGCGTCGCGACCGGAACCGCGCGCCCAAGCATTTCCGACAGGCGGGGCCGCAACCCTGGGTCGTTGACCAGCTTGACCTCGACCTTCCGGCGGGCATCGTTCACGCTTTCGACCCAGCCGCCGCGGGGTTCGATGGCGGGGGAGAACTCCAGCTTCAACAGATGCTCGTAGATGCGGACGAGCTGACTGAACACCGCGTCGTACTGGCTTCTCCCCAAATCCTCGACCTCCTCGGCCAGCAACTCCCAGTCGAGCGGCAGGTTGGTGCCCTGTGCCGCCGCTTCCCGCAGCAGGCGCGCCTGCTGCTCAGTCCAGCCGATGAAGTCCTGCTCGTGGAGATCGCCTGCCATCACGTGCCCCAGCCGCCGAGACGACAGATATGCGCCCATTGCGCCGCTGTCACCGGCCCCACCGACAGCCGGCTGAGCCGGATCAGGGCCATGTCGGAGAGCGCGGGGTCCGCCTTGATCGCCGCCAGGGTCACCGGATGCGGCATCGGCCCGACCGTGCGCATATCGACGGCGACCCAGTCGCCCCCCTCCGCCGTCGGGTCGGGATAGGCGGTACGCACCACCTCCACCACGCCGACGATCTCCTTGCCGGTGTTGGAGTGGTAGAAGAAGGCGCGGTCGCCGAGCTGCATCGCCTTCAGATTGAGCTTCGCCGCGTGGTTGCGCACGCCGGTCCACGGCTCGGTGCCGTGCGCCACCTGCTCCGTCCAGCCGAACGCCTCCGGCTCGGACTTCACCAGCCAGAATGCGGTCACGGCGCGATCTTCGCCCCGTCCTTGTAGACTTGGCGGAACGGGCGGATCAGCGTGCTCTCGAACAGGCCGGCGCGGGCATAGGGGTCGCCGGCGGCGAACGCCTCCACCTCCGCCCGGTCGGCGGCCTCGATCACCAGCAGGGAGCCGCAGGGCTTGCCCTCCGGGTCCAGCATGGCGCCGCCGGACATAAGCCGGGCGGCCTCCCGCTCCAGATAAGCCAGATGCGCCGGGCGCGTCGCCATGCGCAGGTCGAGCCCGCCGGGGCGGTCAACGCAGATCAGCGCGAACAACATGCCGTTTTCCTCCTGGAGTCGAAGGCGACATTACGGCAACGCCGGCCGGCTTCAAGAATGCGCCGCAGTCCGGTATAGCTGGGACGTGGATGCCCGCACCGCGCTTGCGCCGCCTGCAAAATCCCCGGTTCCGGGCGGGCGCAACCTTCACCGCTTCGCCAACCCCGGACGGTTTCTGCGCCTGTCCGGGAAGGTCCTGCCTTGGTTTTCCGCCGCCGGGCTGGTGCTGACGCTGATCGGCCTCGGCTGGGGCCTGTTCTTCGCGCCGGCCGACTGGCAGCAGGGCGACGCGGTGCGGATCATGTACGTCCACGTCCCGTTCGCCTGGCTTGCCTCCGCCGGCTATGTCGGGCTGGCCCTCTGCTCCCTCGCCTCGCTGGTCTGGCGGCATCCGCTGGCCGATCTGGCGGCGCAGGAAATCGGCCCGGTCGGCGCCGGGGCAACCGCGCTGTGCCTCGCCACCGGCTCGCTCTGGGGCAAGCCGATGTGGGGCGCGTGGTGGGTGTGGGATGCGCGGCTCACGTCCGTGCTGGTGCTGTTCTTCCTCTATCTCGGCCATGTCGCGCTGGTGCGCGCCTTCGACGATCCGGCGCGCGGGGCGCGGGCGGGGGCGATCCTGGCGCTGGTGGGCGCGGTGGACCTGCCGATCATCAAGTTCTCGGTGAACTGGTGGAACACGCTGCATCAGCCGGCCACCATCACGCTGACCGGGGCGCCGACCATGTATCTCGGCATGCTGTGGCCGCTGTTCATCGCCGCTCTCGGCCTTACGCTGGGCTTCGTCGCGGTGATCCTGGCGCGCACCCGGGCCGCGGTGATGGAGCGGCGCATCCGTGCCCTGCTGCTGGCGCAGGCGCAGCGGGAGCAGGTATTGCCGAGGCAGGTGGGGGCATGACCCACTTGACCTACATCATCGCCGCCTACGGGCTGTTCGTGGTGGTTGCCGTCTGGTTTTCCGCCACCGCCTGGGCGCGCATGGCGCGCGCGCGGCGGCGGCTGGCCGCGATCGACCCGAGAGCATCACGATGACCCGCAAGCACCGCCGCCTGATCCTCGTGCTGGCCTGCGGTGCCGGGCTGGGCAGCGCGGTCGCGCTGACGCTCTCGGCGTTCCGCGACAGCGTGGCGTTCTTCGTCTCCCCATCCGAAATCGCGGCGAAGGCGCCGCCGGCGGGCCGCAGCTTCCGCCTCGGCGGGCTGGTCGAGGCCGGCAGCCTGCACCGGACGATGGACGGCGCCCGCCCGGCCGCGACGTTCGAGGTCACCGACGGCCACGCGACGGTCAGCGTGCACTACATCGGCATCCTGCCCGACCTGTTCCGAGAGGGGCAGGGCGTGGTGGCGCTGGGCACCATCGCGCCGGACGGCAGCTTCCGCGCCAACGAGGTGCTGGCCAAGCACGACGAGGCCTACATGCCCAAGGAAGTGGCCGACGCGCTGAAGAAATCCGGCCACTGGAATCCCGCCGCCGGGCCGCCGCCGCCCGCCGCCACCTGGAACGACATGACGGTGACGGGCGCAAAGCAGGCAAAGGCCGGCGGATGATCCCGGAACTCGGGCATTTCACGCTGGCGCTCGGCGTCGCCTTCGGCTTCGCCCAGGCCTTCCTGCCGCTCTGGGGTGCCGCGCGCGGCGACGCGCGGCTGATGCAGGCCGCCCCGGCGCTGGCGTTGGGCCAGTTCCTGGCGCTCGGCACCAGCTTCTTCTGCCTCGCCTGGAGCAGCGCGGTCAGCGATTTCTCGGTGCTCAACGTCGCCGAGAACAGCAATTCGCTGGAGCCGCTGATCTACAAGATCACCGGGTCCTGGGGGAATCACGAGGGTTCCATCCTGTTCTGGTGCCTGATCCTGAGCCTGTGCGGCGCCGCGGTGGCGGCGTTCGGGGGCAACCTGCCGTCCAGCCTGCGCGCCCGGGTGATCGGCGTGCTCGGCGCGGCGGGCGTCGGGTTCGCGCTGTTCGCCCTGCTGGAAAGCGACCCGTTCCTGCGGCTGTGGCCGCCGCCGGTGGATGGGCGCGACCTCAATCCGCTGTTGCAGGACCCCGGCCTCGCGATGCATCCGCCGATCCTGTACACCGGCTATGTCGGCTTCGCGGTGCCGTTCGCCTTCGCCGTCGCCGCGCTGCTGGAAGGGCGCATCGACGCCGCCTGGGGGCGCTGGGTGCGGCCCTGGACGCTGGCCGCGTGGTGCTTCCTGACCGGCGGCATCGCGCTCGGCTCCTGGTGGGCGTATTACGAACTCGGCTGGGGCGGCTTCTGGTTCTGGGACCCGGTGGAGAACGCCTCGCTGCTGCCGTGGCTGACCGGCACGGCGCTGCTGCATTCCGCGCTGGTGGTGGAGAAGCGCGAGGCGCTGAAGGTCTGGACGGTGCTGCTGGCGATCTGCACCTTCTCGCTCAGCCTGTCGGGCACGTTCCTGGTGCGCTCGGGCATCCTCAATTCCGTGCATGCCTTCGCCAACGATCCGGCGCGCGGCGTGTTCATCCTGGTGCTGCTCGGCCTGGTCGTTGGCGGGTCGCTGCTGCTGTTCGGCCTGCGCGCGCCGGTGCTTGCGGCCAGCGGCATCTTTGCACCGGTCTCGCGCGAGGGCGCGCTGGTGCTCAACAACATCCTGCTCTGCTCGATCGCCGCGGTGGTGCTGACCGGCACCACCTATCCGCTGTTCGCCGACCTGCTGCTGGGCGAGAAGCTGAGCGTCGGCGCGCCGTTCTTCAACGCGACGGTGTTCCCGCTGGCGATGCCGCTGTTCGCCGCCATGGCGGTGGGGCCGATGCTGTCGTGGAAGCGGGCCGACCTGGGGGCGGCGCTGATGAAGCTGTGGTGGGCGGCGCTGGTTGCGGCGGTCGCCGGCGTGGTGATGGCGACACGGGCCGCCCTGCTGCCGGCGCTCGCCTTCGCCGCGGCGGCATGGCTGATCCTCGGCGCGCTCGCCGACCTGATCGAGCGGGTGCGGCTGTTCCGCATTCCGCTCGGGGCATCGGCGCGGCGGCTGATGGGGCTGTCGCGCGGGTCGCTCGGCACCACCATCGCGCATGCCGGGCTGGGGGTGACGATCGCCGGGATCGCGGCGATGTCGCTCGCCCATGCCGCGATCGTGCTGCTGCATCCCGGGGAGACCGCCAAGCTCGGCGGCTATGACTGGCAGCTTGTCAACGTCCACGATGCCGACGGGCCGAACTATGCGGCGCGCGTGGCGACCATCCGGATCAGCCGCGACGGGCGGCTGGTGACGGTGCTGGCGCCGGAGCGGCGCAGCTTCCCGGTGCAGCAGATCACCACCACGGAAGCCAAGATCAGCACCAACGGCCTGCGCGACCTGTACGCCGTGCTGGGGGAGGAACGGGACGGCGGGGCGGTGCTGCGGCTGCATGTCAATCCGCTGGCGCCGTGGATCTGGTTCGGCGCGCTGATCATGGCGGTCGGCGGGATGGTTTCGCTGGCGGACCGGCGGCTGCGCGTCGGCGCCCCGGCGCGGCGCGCCGCGGTGGCGGCCGCATGAACCGGCGCCTGCTGCTGCTTGCCCCGTTCGGCGTGGCGCTGGTGGCCGGCGGCGGGTTCCTGGCCATGCTGCGGCGCGAGCAGGCGGGCACGTTCGACCCGCGCGGCGTGCCCAGCATGCTGATCGACCGGCCGGTGCCGCCGTTCAGCCTGCCCGGCCTGGCCAGCAGCGACCTGCGCGGCCGCCCGGTGCTGGTGAACTTCTTCGCCTCCTGGTGTGTGCCGTGCGTGGAGGAGGCGCCGGTGCTGATGGACCTGCGGCGCGCCGGCGTGCCGCTCTATGGCATCGCCTACAAGGACAAGCCGGAGGCGACCGACGCCTTCCTGTCCCGCCACGGCGATCCGTATGCGCGGCTGGCCCGTGACCTGCCCGGGCGGGTCGCGATCGACTGGGGGCTGACCGGCGTGCCGGAAACCTACCTGATCGACCGCGACGGCATCGTGCGCTGGCGCTGGGTGGGGCCGTTGACGCCCGAGGCGGTCACCGCCGAGTTGCAGCCGCTGCTGCGCCGCTACGCGTGATGCGCGGCGTACTTGCCCTGGTGCTCTGGCTGCTGCTGGCCGGGCCGGCCTTCGCGATCAGCGACCCGGCCGAGGCGCTGCCCGACCCGGCGCAGGAGGCGCGGGCGGTGGCGATCGGGCAACAGTTGCGCTGTCTGGTCTGCCAGAACGAGAGCATCGAGGATTCCGGCGCCGATCTTGCCCGCGACCTGCGCCGCATCGTCCGCCAGCAGGTGGCGGCCGGCCGCAGCAACCGGGAAGTGATCGCCTGGCTGGTCGCCCGCTACGGCAATTTCGTGCGCCTGCGGCCGCCGTTCGAGACGGGGACGCTGCTGCTCTGGGGTTCGCCGGTGCTGGCCCTGGCGGCCGGCGGCGGGGCGGTGCTGCTGGCCCGCCGCAACCGCCCTGCCCCGCCGCCGCCGCTGTCGGCGGCCGAGCGCGATCGGCTGCGCCAGTTGCTCGACCGCACATGATTTTCGGTCTGCTCATCCTGTGCGCCGCAGTGGCGCTGGCGCCGCTCGCCTGGGTGCTGCGCGGGAGCGCTTGGCTGCGGTCCCGCCGGGACAGCGCCATCGCCATCCACCGCGCCCAGCTCGCGGAACTGGACCGCGACCTGGCGGACGGGCGCATCGCCGCGACGGAGCATGCCAGCGCAGTGCTGGAAGTGCAGCGCCGCCTGCTGGCCGCCGCGGCCTCGGCCGAGGCCGCGCCGCCGCGCGGCGCGCGGACGCCGCTGATCACCGCGCTGCTGGCGATCCCGGCGCTGGGCGCGGTGCTGTATGCCATCGACGGCCACCCGATGCTGCCCGCCGCCCCGCTGGCGGCCCGGCTGGCGGCGGCGGACAAGGATGCCGCCGACGCGGCGCCGCTGATCGCGATGCTGCGCGAACGCCTGAAGACGCTCGACCCGCAATCCGAGACGGCGCGACAGGGCTATGTGTTGCTGGGCAATGCGGAGGACAGTCTGGGTCATCTGCCGCAGGCGGTCGCGGCGTGGCGGCAGGCGCTGGCGATCCGGTTCGAGCCGGGGCTGGCGGCCCTGACGGCCGAGGGGCAGACGCAGATCGACGGAAAGGTCAGCCACGATTCGGCCGACCTGTTCCGTCGTGCGCTGGCCGCCGCCCCCGCCGACGCGCCCTGGCGGGCGGTCGCCGAGAAGCGGCTGGCGGAGGCGGGAAGCTGAGGCTCAGCCGGCCTTGCGGCGGCGCAGGCGGGTCGCGCCGATGCCGGCCAGGCCGATGCCGAGCAGCGAGAGCGAAATTGGCTCCGGCACCGGCAAGCCCGGGTTACCGGTGGTGCCCGACCCCTGGAAGTAATAGGTCAGGTCCTGGTTGTTGGTGGGATTGAGCGCTTCCAACTGCACCAGATTGGGCGAGGGCAGCCACGTCCCGCCGGTGGCGTCGTTGAGGAACACCTGCGCCAGCGACACGTCGGCGTTGTCGCTCGGCCCGCTCACCCAGAACTGGGCGGCGCTGTTCGTCGGGTTGTAGCTGGTCGTGCCGGTCTGATACTCGGCGGTCCAGACGGCGATCTGCAACGCCGAGGAAACCTCGGTCGCCGAATAGGTGTGGCTGCCGATCGTGTAGTTGCCGCTGCTCAGCAACTGCGTGCCGTTGCTGATCAGCGCGCTGATCTGCGACACCTTCGCGACGCTCGACACCGTGTCCGACAGCGTGCCCTGCGAGAAGCTATAGGGCGTGCCGACGAGGAAGTTGTTCACGTCGGTGCAGAACACCACCTCGTTGAACGCCTTGCTGGTCGTCAGGTCCTGCCCGCTGATCTGGTCGGCCCCGGAATAGACCCAGACCGAATTGCTGCCGTTCGGGAAGTTGAACGCCGAATCGTTCAGGTGGATCGTGTCGTACCCGTAGGCCGCACCGTCCGAGGTGATGGAGATTGTATCGGCATGCGCCGCAGCCGCACCGGCCACGACCAAGCCGGCGGCCCAAGCAATGACCAATCCGGAACGAACACGAACAGGCGACATTTCGACCTCATCAAACGACGACTCTCGGAATTTATAACCATTCGCATTCGATCGCAAGTCAGATTTGTAATGTTGGTGCGAAAATCACCCCCGGCCCGCCATCGCCAGCAGCCGCCGCGCCTGTTTCAGGTGCGGCATGTCGATCATGCGCCCGTCGATCCCGACCGTGCCGAGGCCCGGATTGGCCGCGAAGGCGGCGACGATGCGCTCGGCATGGGCAATCTCGGCCGCATCGGGGGTGAACGCGGCATTGATCGGGCCGACCTGATCGGGATGAATGGCGAGCTTGCCGGCAAAGCCGGCGCGGCGCGCCGCCGCGGCCTCCCGCGACAGGCCGGCGGCGTCGCGGAAATCGGTGAACACCGTGTCGATCGGTGCGACCCCGGCGGCCGCGGCGCCGGCGAGACACAGGCTGCGGGCAAGCTGGTAGGGGGCGGCATAACGCCCGTCCGCCTCCCGGTTCGCGGAGGCGCCGAGCGCGGTTGCCAGGTCCTCCGCCCCCCAGGTCAGCGCGGCCAGCCGGTCATGCGGCGGCGCATAGCTGCCCAGGGCGAACAGCGCGGCCGGCGTCTCGGTGGCCACCACGGCGATGCGGATGCCGCCTTCGGGCAGGCCCGCCGCCGCTTCCAGCGCGCTCAGATAGTGTCCCAGCCGCAGCACGTCGGCCCCGCCATCCGCCTTCGGCAGCAGGATGCCGGCCGGCGCCGCCGGCACCACGGCGACCAGATCGGCCAGCGCGTGCGGCGAGGCGAGCGCATTGATGCGCACCCACAGTCGCGGGCCGGCATGCTCGCGCAGGATGGCGGCGACCAGCGCGCGGGCGGCCGGCAGGTTCGCGGGGGCGACCGAATCCTCCAGGTCGAGGATCAGCACATCCGCCTCGCCCGCCAGCCCCTTCGCCAGCTTGCGCTCCGCATCGCCCGGGACGAACAGCCAGGACCGCGCCATTGCCGCACCCATTCCGTTACAGTGTCACCACGCGCCCGGTGCGGATGCTCTCATCCGCCGCCAGCACGATGCGCAGGCTGTCCACCGCGGCCTGCATGTGCTCCGTCAGGTCCAGGTCCTCGCGGATCGCCCGCAGCAGCAACGCCTGTTCGCGCGCGCACAGGGCGTCATGCCCCGGCTCGTCATCCATGCGGAACAGCTCGTCGGGCCGGGCCAGCGCGTTGTCGGCATCGAGGTCCGCGTGGTGCAGGCGGATCAGGCTGGTCTTGGTATGCGTGTCGAGATCCGAGGATGCCGTGGTCGCGGCACCGGCCGCCGCCGCGCGGCCCTGTTCCGGCATGACGATGCTGACGGCGCCCTTCGGGCCGACCACGTCCTTCACGAAAAACGCCACCTCGCTCATCATCGGTCCCCAACCGGCCTCGTACCAGCCGACCGAGCCGTCCGCGAACGTCACCTGCAACTGGCCGTAATTGTAGGTCCGCGTCTCCGCCGACAGATGCGCGCCGATCCCGTGCACGCGCACCGGGCGCGATTGCGTCATCTGGCACATCACATCGACATAGTGCACGCCGCAATCGACGATCGGCGACATGGTCTGCATCAGCGTGCGGTGCCTGGCCCATGCCTGGCCGACCGATTGCTGGTTCAGGTTCATGCGCATCGCCAGCGGCTTGCCGAGCGTGCGGGCGAGTTCGACGAAGCGGATCCAGGACGGATGCACGCGCAGGATGTAGCCGACCACCAGCTTGCGCCGGCCGGCCTGCGCCGCCGCCACCACCCGCGCGGCCTGCGCAACCGTCTCGGCCAGCGGCTTTTCCACGAACACATGCGCGCCGGCCTCGATCGCGCACAGCGCGTATTCGGCATGTGTGTCCGGATAGGTGTTGATCGACACGACATCCGGCTTCACCTCGGCCAGCGCCGTGGCGAAATCGGCAAAGCGCGGCAGGCCGCGCCACGCCGAGGGCAGGTCGTCACGCGCGGCGATCCCGCGCGCGCACAGCCCGGCGAGGGCAAACCCGTCGAGCGCCGCATAGGCGCGGGCATGCGACATGCCCATATCGCCCAGGCCGACCACCAGCACGCGAAGCGGACCGGACACTGTCGTTTCCTCCCCAGGCCATGACTGGCCTATTCGGTGTCATCCTCGTGCCAGGTGCGCCCGTTGCGTTCGATCAGCGCGATCGCCGCGGACGGTCCCCAGGTGCCGGAGGTATAGGGCTTCGGCGGCTCGTTGCTGGTGCTCCAAGCGTCCAGGATCGGGTCGATCCAGGTCCATGCCGCCTCCACCTCGTCGCGGCGCATGAACAGGGTCTGGTTGCCCCGCACCACGTCCATCAGCAGCCGCTCATAGGCATCCGGATTGCGCACCGCGAACACGGTCGCGAAGCTCATGTCCAGCGGCACGTGCTGCAGGCGCATGCCGCCCGGGCCGGGGTCCTTGATCATCAGCCACAGCTTCACCCCTTCGTCGGGCTGCAGGCGGATCACCAGCCGGTTGGCCATGATCGGGCCGGCACCGGAGAACACCGAATGCGGGATCGGCCGGAACGCGACGACGATCTCCGACACGCGGCTGGCCAGCCGCTTGCCGCTGCGCAGGTAGAACGGCACGCCGGCCCAGCGCCAGTTGGCGATCTCGGCTTTCAGCGCGACGAAGGTTTCGGTGCGGCTGTGCGGCGCACCCAACTCCTCCAGATAGCCTTTCACCGGGCCGCCGGCCGATGCGCCGGCGCGGTACTGGCCGCGCACCGTGTTCTCGGTGATCGTTTCCGCCGTCATGGGCACGAGCGATTTCAGCACTTTCAGCTTCTCGTCCCGCACCGCGTCGGCAGCGAGCGATGTCGGCGGCTCCATCGCCACCAGGCAGAGCAGTTGCAGCATGTGGTTCTGCACCATGTCGCGCAGCGCCCCGGCGGTGTCGTAATAGCCGGCGCGTCCCTCCACCCCCAGCGTCTCGGCGACGGTGATCTGCACATGATCGACATGCGCGTTGTTCCACAGCGGCTCGAACAGCGCATTGGCAAAGCGCAGCGCCATCAGGTTCTGCACCGTCTCCTTGCCGAGATAATGGTCGATGCGATAGACGCGTTCCTCCGGGAACACCGCGCCGATCGCGTCGTTCACCTGGGTTGCCGATTCCAGGCTCTTGCCGATCGGCTTTTCCACCACCACGCGCGCATTCTCGCTGGCCACGCCGTGGCGGCCGATATTGGCGC
>JAKAZX010000040.1 GCA_021826485.1 Pseudomonadota bacterium
GCCTCGGGCACACCGATGACGATCGAGGATACCTGGGGTGGCGACATCGTGACCGCGACGATCGTTCATCTCGCGCTGTCGACGCCCGAAGAGTTCTGCTTCTCGGCGACGGACTTCAACAGCTACGGCACGGTCAGCATCGCCGCGGGCGCGCCGCAGCGGGTCGCCGGCTGCACGACCGCGTCGGACCGCCCCGGCCTTGGCATCACCCCGGCGTTCGACGTGCTCGGCGATCCCGTCTTTACGATCAGTTGAGGCCGCCCGATGCGTTCGACCAAGATCCTCCACATCGTCGGCTGCCATTCGGAAGGCGAGGTGGGCGACGTCATCGTGGGCGGCGTCGCGCCGCCACCGGGTGCCACCATCTGGGAGCAGTCGCGCTTCATCGCGCGGGACAACACGCTGCGGAACTTCGTCTTGCAGGAGCCGCGCGGCGGGGTGTTCCGGCACGTGAACCTTCTTGTGCCACCGAAGGATCCGTCCGCGCATGTCGGCTGGATCGTGATGGAACCCGAAGATACACCGCCGATGTCGGGTTCCAACTCGATCTGCGTGGCGACGGTCCTGATCGATAGCGGCATCGTGCCGATGGTCGAGCCGGAAACGACGCTGCGCATCGAGGCGCCGGGCGGGCTGATCGAGGCGCGTGTCACCTGCCGCAACAACAAGGCCGAGCGCGTCCGCATCCGCAATCACCCGAGCTTCGTCGATCGTCTCGACGCGCCGGTGGAGGTCCCGGGACTCGGCACGATCCTTGTCGACACCGCCTATGGCGGCGACAGCTTCGTGATCGTCGATGCGCACCGGCTTGGCTTCTCCATCCGGCCCGACGAGGCGGAGGAGCTGGCCATCCTCGGCATGAAGATCGTGGCCGCGGCGAATGCGCAGATCGGCTTTCATCACCCGGAGAACGCGGAGTGGAACCACATCTCGTTCTGCCAGTTCGCCGCCCCCCTGT
Organism: Pseudomonadota bacterium; assembly: GCA_021826485.1. Taxonomy (GTDB): domain Bacteria; phylum Pseudomonadota; class Alphaproteobacteria; order Acetobacterales; family Acetobacteraceae; genus JAFKFJ01. The sequence continues at coordinate 959 of JAKAZX010000040.1, forward strand.
CGGATGACGGCGGCATTCCCTCGGGGGTCAATGCGGTTGCGATCCGGCCCGGCAAGATCGACCGCTCGCCCTGCGGCACCGGCTGTTCAGCGCGCATGGCGGTGCTGCATGCGCGCGGCGTGCTCAGGGTCGGCGACCACTTCATCGGCCGCTCCATCATCGGTTCGCGCTTCGACTGCGGCATCGAGGCAGCGGCAACCGTGGTCGGACGGCCTGCGATCGTGCCGCATCTGTCGGGCCGCGCCTGGATCACGGGAACAAGCCAGCTCATGCTCGACCCTGACGATCCGTGGCCGACCGGCTATCGTCTGACCGATACGTGGCGCCGCTGGGTGCAATAGGACCGATCATTTCAGGAGACCCGTCAGCGATGACGACGAACATATTCCGCGGCACGATGCCCGCGCTGATGACGCCGTGCGACAGCAACCGCCGGTCGGACTTTGACGCGCTCGTCCGCAAGGCCAAACAGCTTGTGGCGGCGGGCATGTCGGGTGTCGTCTATTGCGGCTCGATGGGGGACTGGCCGCTGCTGTCCGACGAGGAGCGGATGGCAGGGGTCGAGGCGCTGGTGCGGGCCGGCGTGCCCGTGGTCGTCGGCACCGGCGCGCAGAATACGCGCCGCGCCGCTTCCCTCGCGGCCCATGCGAAAGCCTGCGGCGCCGCTGGGCTGATGATCATCCCGCGCGTACTGTCGCGTGGGCCGAGTGCCGCCGCCCAGCGCGCGCATTTCGAGGCGGTGCTCACCGCCGCCGTTGATTTGCCATCGGTGATCTACAACAGCCCATACTACGGCTATGAGACGAAGGCGGACCTGTTCTTTGCGCTGCGCGAGCGGTTCGCGCATCTCGTGGGCTTCAAGGAATTCGGCGGAGCCGCGTCGCTGCGCTATGCCGCCGAGCACATCACCGGGCACGATCCCTCGCTGACGCTGTCGGTAGGCGTCGATACCCAGGTGCTCTATGGCTTCGTCAATTGCGGCGCGACCGGCGCCATCACCGGCATCGGCAACGTGCTGCCGCACGAGGTGCTGCATCTCGTTGCCCTGTGTCGCAAGGCGCAGGCGGGCGACGTGGAGGCCCGCCGCGCCGCCACCGAACTCGACCAGGCGCTGGCGATGCTGGCGTCTTTCGACGAGGGCGCCGATCTCGTTCTGTTCTACAAATACCTGATGACGTTGCGGGGCGACGCGGAATATGCGCTCCATTTCAACGAGACTGATGAGCTCAGCCCGTCGCAGCGCCATTTCGCCAAGACTCAGCTTGAACTATTCGATGCCTGGTATGCTGCGTGGAAGCCGGCGTCCCTTCAGTCTCGCAGCCACGATGGATAGGGTGGTTCCACCACGTCCAATATTGCGTCCCGACGCAATCGATGACTGCCGCGCTGGTGAGGCCGGGGCCTTGGCGAGCTCGGCATGGCGCGACATCTGAGCCCGCACTGCCCGCATCCAGGTCTCGAGGTCAGCGAGCAGCGGGGCGACGGCATGGCGGCGTACGGTGAGCTGCTGCTCCTGCGGCAGACCGTTAATGTCGTGCTCGACGGCGAGCGGCGCCTGCGCGACCTTGGCGAGTGCCAAGAAGTTGCGACGCGCATGCGCCCGGCAGCCTGCGTTCCCGCGTCGATGATCAGGCCGGGCTGACGCGCGGCATCGCAGAGACCGTTGAACCCGGCATAGGCATCGGCCTGGAGAATGCCCTGCCAGCCATCCAGATGCGGCCGTGGGGGTTCGCCGGGCCGGTCGCGGGAGTAGGCGAACTTCGCCGCGGACGCCGCGCTCCCGCCGAACGGACGGTCGTCGCGCAGATAGGTCCATGATTGACCGGTGACGGCCTTGCCGCTCGCGTGCACCGATCGCGCCGGAGCGTGGCGATCAGCAGCTTCAGATGCGCCGCCATCGCCTCGGCAGCGGAGGCGCGGGCGTTGGGCTCACGGCGCGCCAGTGGCTCGGCGGCCAGCGCAGCCCGCAGCGCTGCACCCCGGTGATGATCTCCACCGCTCAACCCGCTTCCGACCTCAACGACGTTCATGCAATCGCCGCTAAGGTCAGACCCGGAAGTCACCATCGCAAGGCGGCAGTCGGCGGGCGGGTACGGCGGTCCGGCGCGAGGCTATGGTCGTCGCGCTGCCGCCGCGTTGCCCAAATCTCCACAGCGCCAACAAGAGCAAGAGACAGCTTAACTTCAACGGGGATCAGAACGGCGCCGCTTCCGCCTTAAATCAGCCGGCCAGTGATCCTCACCACAGGGGCAAGCACAGTTGATCGCGGAGACATGTGGCCGCGGAGCGCCCGGCGCGACTCGTCCGGAAACCTCGTGGGTAGCCGGCCGGGGGGACGTTCAGCCGTCAGGATGTGCTAACCGAGCCTGACCTGCCATTGCGGCAATTGGTCAGCGCGGTATGACCGCCTGCCAGTGCCCAGTTTCGTCGCACGCGGCACGCCAGGCGGTTGGAGCGGGTTCCCGACAGGCCCGGCCGTCAGCGCGGCGGATCGCCGGCGAGTGTGATGCGGTGCATGACGCGGCGATAGCCGTGATAGTCGTTGATCGGGTTGTGCAGCGCGCAGCGATTGTCCCAGAACGCCAGCGACCCCGGCGCCCAGCGGAAGCGGCAGGTGAATTCGGGCCGTTCCTGGTGCATGAACAGGTAGGAAAGCAGCGGCGCGCTTTCCTCCTCCGTCATGCCCTCGAAATTCTGCGTGTGGGCGCGGTTGACGTAGAGTGCCCTGCGGCCGGTCTCCGGGTGCGTGCGCACCACCGGGTGGGATGCCGCGTATTCCTTGCGGGCGTCGCTGCGCGCGTTCTCGCGCAGCCGGTCCTCGCGCGTCTTGCTGACATCCGCGCGCGCCGAGCTGTTCACCGCGCGCAAGCCTTCCAGCATCCGCTTCATGCCGTCCGACAGCGCCGCGTAGGCCGCGTAGCCGCCGGCGAACAGCGTGTCGCCGCCCTGCGGGGGAATTTCGCGCGCAATCAGCATCGTGGCCATCGGCGGCACGTCCAGATAGGCGGTGTCACTGTGCCAGACGCCGCCGAAATTCGTCCGCTCGTGCTCCAGCTTCACCACCGGGATGATCTCCGGATAGTCGTCCAGCCCGCGCAGGAACGGATATTCGATCACCTGCCCGAAGCGCCGCGCCAGCGCCAGGAAACGACCGGGCGGCAAATCCTGCTCGCGGAAGAAGATGACGCCGTGTTCGAGCCAGATGGCCCGCAGGGCCGCGATGGTCGCGTCGTCCAGGTCGCGTGACAGATCGACGCCGAACACCTCCGCACCGACCGCGCCGGCGAGCCTCCGCACGATCAAACCGTCGCTGGTCTGCAGCATGGATGACGTTCCCCTCGCTAGACGATGCCCTGCGCGCGCATATCGCGGATCGTATCATCGGAAAACCCTGCTTCGCGCAGGATCGCATCGGTATCGGCGCCGAGCGCAGGGGCGGCGCGCAGCGGCAACCCCTCATCCTCGACGCGGATCGGCGTGGTCACCATGCGCAGTCCCTCGCCGTCGTCGTGGCGGAAGCGGCGGATCAGGTCGCGCTCGGCGACGAAGGAACTGTCCAGTGCCGCGCGCAGGTCGTTCACCGGCGCCGCCGGCACACGCCCGGCGAACAGCGCCAGCCATTCGGCCGTGGTGCGCTCCCCCAGGGCGGCATCGAGCATCTCGTTCACCTGCGTCCGGTTCGCGAGCCTTGCCTCGAAGCTGCGGAAGCGCGCATCCACGCCCCAGTCCGGATGACCGAGCAGGCCGCACAGCACCGGCCAGAACTTCTCCTTGTTGCACATGATGAAGATGAAGCCGTCGGCCGTGCGATAAAGCTGGCTCGGCACCAGGGACGGATGGCCGGACCGTGGCTCGCGCCCCTGCACATGCCCAGCGTTCAGATACCAGGTTGCCAGATAGCCGAGATTCTGCAAGGCGGCGTCGAACAGGCTGACATCCAGATTGCGTCCCTTGCCGCTCGCCCGCGCTTCCAGCACGCCGGCAAGCAGGGCGAAGGCGGCGAACAGCCCGGTCATCAGATCGACCAGCGACAGGCCGAATCGCGCGGGCGGCCCGTCCGGCTCGCCGGTCAGCGACAGATAGCCCGCTTCCGCCTGCATCAGATAATCGTAACCGGGCCAGGAGGCGCGCGATCCGTCGCGGCCATAGGCGGAGAGATGCGCGCAGACGATGCGCGGATTGACCGGCGCCAGTGCGTCATAGGTCAGGCCGAGCCGCGCCGGCAGGTCGCCGCGCAGATTGTCCAGCACCGCATCGGCACGGGCGACCAGCGCATGCAGCACCGCCTGCGCGCCCGGCCGCTTCAGGTCGAGCGTCAGGCTGCGCTTGTTGCGGTTGAAGCTCTGGAAGAAATGGCTGTCGTCAGGCCCCGCGAAGAACGGCCCGACGCGCCGGGCCATGTCGCCGCCATCGGCCGGGTTCTCGATCTTGATGATCTCGGCGCCGAGATCAGCCAGTTGCATGGTGCCGTACGGTCCGGCGCCGTACTGCTCCACGGCGATCACGCGCAGGCCTGAGAGCGGTCCCATCGGCTCAGACCGGGTTGCGCGCGATCAGTTGCCTGGCGATGATGATGCGCTGCATCTCGTTGGTGCCCTCGCCGATCACCAGCAGCGGTGCGTCGCGATACAGCCGCTCCACCGTGAACTCCTTGGAATAGCCGTAGCCGCCGTGAATCCGCATGGATTCCAGGGACACGTTCACCGCCGCCTCGGTCGCGAACAGCTTGGCCATGCCCGCTTCCATGTCGCAGCGCTCACCAAGGTCATAGGCGGACGCCGCATGGTCCACCAGCAGCCGCGCGGCCTGCACCTGCGTCGCCATCTCGCCCAGCTTCAACTGGATCGCCTGGTGCTGGCTGATCGGCTTGCCGAAGGTCTTCCGCACCTGGCTGTAGCGCACCGCCTCGTCCAGCGCCGCCTGCGCGACGCCCACGCCGCGCGCCGCGACGTTGATGCGGCCCAGCTCCAGCCCGCCCAGCGCATGCTGCAAGCCATGCCCTTCCTCCCCGCCGATCAGGCGATCGGCCGGGATGCGGAAATCGGAGAACACCAGTTCGGCCGAATCGATGCCCTTGTAGCCGAGCTTCTCGAGCTTGCGGCTGACGGTGAAGCCCGGCCCCTTTTCGGCCAGGAACAGGCTCATGCCGCGATGGCGCGGCTCGGCCTTCGGGTCGGTCTTGACCAGCAGCGCGAAGCAGCGTCCCTGGATGCCGTTGGAGATCCAGGTTTTCGTGCCGTTCACCACGTAACCGTCGCCGTCACGCCGCGCCGTGGTGCGGACCGCTTGCAGGTCGGTGCCGCAATCCGGCTCGGTCAGCGCAAGGCCGCCGCGCAGATCGCCGGACGCGAAGCGCGGCAGAAAGCTCGCCTTTTGCGCCGGCGTGCCGAAGCGCTGCACCGCCGCTGCCATGATCAGGTGCGAGTTGAAGATACCGCTGAGCGACATCCAGACCGTCGAGACCTGTTCGACGATCTTTGCGTAGGTGCGCGCGCCCAGCCCCAGCCCGCCATACTCGGCCGGAATGGTGGCGCCGAACAGGCCGAGCGCCTTCATCTTCTCGACCATCTCGCCGGGATAGATGTCGTCGTGCTCCAACTGCCGCACATGCGGGCGCACGTCGCGGTCGAGGAAGCGCGCGACGCTGTCGAGGATCAGGGCCTGCTCCGCCGGGGCAGACTCGCGCATGTCAGCGCTGGCCCAGCAGGGCGGCGACCGCCTGCATGTCCGACGCCTTATCGAGCGACAGCAGCGCCTTGGCGATGCGCCCGGCGCGCGGCGCGGCCAGGACGCGGGCGGCGTTGTCGTCGTATTTGCCGCGGATGTCGGACTCGGTCAGCGGCCGATCGCCGCAGCCGCGATTCTGGTGTTCTCGATGGGCGCGCGTGCTGCCGTCCTGCAACGCCACGATGACTTCGCCGGAATAGTAGCGCGGAAAGCCGGAATTCGGATCGCATTCGTAGTCCACGCGGTCGGCGAGCGCGAGGGTCTCGGGATCGCGGATCGCTTCCTGCGTCAACTCGGCGAGCGTGAACCGCCCGCGCAGCAGCGCCGCCGCGACGATGAACGGGATGGAGAACTGCGCGTCGTAGGAATTGGCCGGGCGGCGCTTGTTGGCGACCGGTTCGCATACCGTTTTGACCACCTCGGCCGGCACCAGCGCGCGCACGCGGGCGACGCGGGCGGGATCGAGGCCGCCGGCGCGCAGCGCGATCGCCGCATCGGCGCAGGCATGGGTGAAGTGGCAGGCGGGGAAGGGCTTCACGCCGACCTGCATGATCTCCCAGGTCCGGCCCAGCGCCGCTGTCGCCAGCGGCAGGTTGGCCGGGTCGTAATGCGCCTGCAGGTGGCTCGCGTAGAGGCCGAAGCGGCCCTCATAGGCGCGGCGGGCGCCCTCGAACCCCTGTTGCGCCAGCGCTGCCGCGGTAATGCCGGCCTGCGCCGCCCAGCCCGGATGCAGGCGCTTGTTCCAGGCGCCGTCCTCCAGGAATTCCAGGCTGCCGGACCCGAGGGACAGCACCACGCCCTGCGCCGCCACCAATTGTTCCTCGGTCAGCCCCATCAGCTTGCCCGCCGCCAGCGCGCAGGCGAAGGCGCCGACCAGCCCGGTCGGGTGGAAGCCGATCTGGTGAAAGCCGCCCTTCGCCACCGCGCCGAGCCGAGCCGCCACCTCCATGCCGGCGATGTAGGCGGCCAGCGCCTCTGCCCCGCTCGCCCCCTGCCGCGCGCCCACCGCGAGCACCGTCGGCCAGAGGCTGGCGGTGGCATGCACCACGCCGCCCAGATGCGTGTCGTCGAAATCCAGGCCATGCACCAGAAGCCCGTTCACCAACGCCGCGTCGCGGAACGGCAGCCGGTCGGGGAAGCCGATGACCGGCGTGTCGCCGGCGCCGCCCAGGCCGCGCATCGCAGTCAGCGTGCGGTGGGCGAAGTCGAAGCCGCTGGAGGCGAGCGCGATGCCGGTGCCGTCCAGGATCAGGTACTGCGCCCGCCGCGCCACGTCGGCCGGGATCGCGGAGAATTCCAGCCCGCCGACGAAGGCGGCGAGCGTCTGTGCGACCAGCGGAGTCGCGGCCTGGCTCTGCGCGGCGGCATCGGGGGCGACCGTCGTAAGCGGCGCGTTCATGACGTTTTCTCCCAGGCGGTGTGGTCCGTCTCCAGGACCGAGTTTGGTACGGACAAGCTGCGCCGCGCCTCCGCCGCCGTCAAGCCGAACTCGCGGCGCAGCGTGATGGCATAGGCGAAGCGGTCCGCCGGATGCAGGTTGAACGCCACTTCCACGACCTTGCCGGCGGCGGTGCGATAGATGCGGGCGACCTCGATGCCCATCGCGCCTGGATCCACACCCAGCCCGCCGGCGACGGCTGCCGGCAGGGCGGCGGCGCGCAGGGTCTGCTGCACCTCGGCGATGCGGTCGCCGTACAGCGCCTCGATCAGCGCGTAGACCGGGCCGGCCCGCTGGCCGATCAGGTCGCCGACGCGGCCGTATTCGGCGGCCACGAACACCTCGGTCCAGCAGATCGGGGGCGCCCCCTCGGCGGTGAAGCGGAACCCTTCCACCCGCAGCCAGCGGGTGCCCGGCGCCGCGCCGAGCCGGGCGGCAAGCGCCCCCTGGGCAGTGACGAAAGCCGCGGTTTCCGGCCGATAGCGCGTCTCGACCGCGTACTGCAGCAATTCGTCCACCGAATTGACCGCATGCACGTAGAGCGGGCGCGGCATCGGCGCGATCACCATCGAGCCGGCCCCCTGGCGGGAGGCGACCAACCCCTCCTCCCGCAACTGCCGCAGCGCCTCGCGGACCGTATGGCGGCTGACGCCAAAGCGCCGGCACAAGTCGCGCTCGGTCGGCAGGCGGGTGCCCACCGCCAGCGCGCCGGAGGCGATCTCCGCGCGCAGCAGGACGAGGATGCGGCGATACAGCGGTCCTCCCGCCTGGGGCTGCATGGCGGCCTTGGTTCCTTGACGGTTGCGGTCCGGCACGGCTAGCGTGCTTGTCCGAACAAGTCCAGGACGACAGGCGCCCCATGGTCGGCATCGCCCGCGAGATCGCCCCGAGCCGCTTCCGCGAAAGCCACGGCCGCTATTTCGAGGACTTCACCGTCGGCGATGTCTACGAACACCGCCCGGGCCGCACCATCAGCGAGACCGACAACACCTGGTTCACGCTGCTGACCATGAACGGCCACCCGCTGCATTTCGATGCCGTCTACGCCGCGAAGTCGGAATTCGGTCGCCCGGTGGTGAATTCCTGCCTGACCCTGTCGATGGTTGCCGGCATGAGCGTCGCGGATGTCAGCCAGAAGGCGATCGGCAATCTCGGCTGGACCGATATCAAGCTGGTCGCACCGGTGTTCGTCGGCGACACGATCTATGCCGAGTCGCGGGTGCTGTCGAAGCGCGAGTCCGCCAAGCGTCCGACCCAGGGCATCGTGACGGTCGAGACCACCGGCCGCAAGGCGGACGGCACCGTGTTCATGACCTATCAGCGCACCGTGCTTGTTCCAAAGCGCGGTCACGCGGTTGACGACATCGCCGGGTACTGAGCAGAACGACCCGACATCACGGATATCCCGGGCAACGGCCCGGACGACAAGCTCGGCATCACCGTCCGGGCGGAAAGGGAGGAAACGATGGCAGCGGTGCACGCAGGCGCACGGCTCGACCGGCTGAACATTTCGCAGTTCCACACGCGCATGCTGGTCCTGATCGGCGCCGGTACGTTCCTGGATGCCTTCGACATCTACCTGCAAGGGGCGGTGCTGGGCGATCTGGTGGCGAGGAAATGGTCCACGCCGGCGCTGAACGCGACCTTCATCTCCGTGACCTTCGCCGGCATGGTGGTCGGCGCGTGGCTGGCCGGCATCTGGGGCGACCGCTACGGGCGGCGCTTCTCCTACCAGATGAACCTGTTGGTGTTCGGCCTCGCCTCGCTGGCCGGCGCGCTGGTGCCCTCGATCGGCTGGCTGATCGCCGCCCGCTTCGTCATGGGCATTGGCATGGGGGCGGAAATCGTCGTCGGCTACGTGCTGCTGAGCGAATTCGTGCCACCCGGAAGCCGCGGGCGCTGGGGCACCGCGCTTGCCGTCATCACCAATTCCTCGCTGTTCGTCTCGGCGCTGATCGGGCGGCTCGTGATCCCGAATTTCGGCTGGCGTTGGATGTTCGTGCTGGTCGGTGTCGGCGCCATGATCGTCTGGTACCTGCGCAAATCGATGCCGGAATCGCCGCGCTGGCTGGAAAGCAAGGGCCGCAACGAGGAGGCCGAGCGCATCCTCTCCGCCATCGAGCGCGAGGTCGGCGCCGGCCGCGTCCTGCCGCCGCCGCGCATCGCGCCGATCCCGGTGGTGGAGCGGCCGTCGCTCGCCACGCTGTTCTCGCGCGGATTGATCGAGCGGACGTTGATCGGCGCGTTCGTGCTGATCACGCTGAACACCGCGATCTACGGCTTCATTGCCTTCCTGCCGACCTTCATGGTCCAGCAAGGCATCGGCATCGTGAAGTCGCTGACCTACACCACGCTGATGTCGTTCGGCGGGCCGGTCGGCGCGCTGATCGGCATGCTGCTGGGGGACCGGATGGGGCGGCGCCACAGCATCATCTGGTTCTCGCTCGCCGCGGTGGTGTTCGGCGCGCTCTATCCGTTCGTCACCAACCCCGGCCTGCTCATGCTGGTCGGCTTCCTGATGGTCAGTTCGATCTTCGTGCTGGTCGCGATCGCGTGGGGCCTCTACGTGCCGGAGCTGTTCCCGACCGAGGTGCGGATGCGCGGCAACGGCTTCTGCAACACCGCCGGCCGGCTGATGACGATCGTCACGCCGCAGTTGACGGTGCCGCTGTTCCATTCCTTCGGCGTCGCCGGCGTGATCGCCCTTTCGGCCGGGCTGCTGCTGTTGCAGGCGATCCTGGTGGCGCTGTTCGGCATCGAGACACGCGCGAAATCGCTGGAGGCCCTGGTGCCGCGCGCGGCCACCACGCTGGCAGCGGCCGAACAGTAAGGCCGGCTCGCGCAGCACGGTGCGCAAACACGTCCAAGCGCTCCGACCCCGCACGGGCGTGCATAACCGGGCTGCGCGCATGGCCCGGGCCCGTGAGCGCGGCGGCGTCGGTGAGGAGGCGAACGGGCATCCACAAGCCCATGCCCCGGGCCGCGGAATTAAGCCGGACGCACCACTTTCCGTGGCGCGTCCGGTTCAGTTGCGTACGGTGTCTCGCTCCAAACTTCTCTGTGGGTGGCTGCAACCGAACAAGCGTGTCCTGGTTGCTGCGATAGCCCGGTCGAGGCCGATCGGCCCGCGGGCTGCGTGGGACAGTGAAGGAGGAGATTGCATGGACAAGGATCGCATCGCCGGTGCGGCGAATCAGGCGAAGGGCTCGGTCAAGGAGACGATCGGCAAGGTGACCGGCGATACCAAGACCCAGGCCGAGGGCACCGCTGAAAAGGCCGCGGGCAAGGCCCAGAGTGCCGTCGGGGGTGCCAAGGACGCCGTGCGCGAAGCAGTGAACAAGAACTGAGGACAACCCGGGGGCGCCGCGGTCGCGGCGCCCCTCGGCCGTCACGGTCGTCGCTGGCTGGGAAGGGAGGCATCCGCTTCCCGTTGGCAGCCAGATGTTGCCGTGCGCACGGGACTGCAGGGCGCCTGCGATCATTCTGCCTGCCGCCGCGAATCTCCTTGCGTGCCAGAGGCGCAGCCGAGCCCAGAGGCGCAGCCGAGCCCAGAGGCGCAGCCGAGCATGGTGTCGGCTGCGCTGCGACACGGTCTTGAGGTGGTCCCTGTCGCTCGAAAAGCAGCTCGGTCGCCGCGTTTCGGCGTCACCCGTGTTGACGGCGGGATCGACTGGAGCTTCGGGCGTAACCCCAGGCCTGGAATGTGATTTTTCCTAGTGAAAGCCGGGCGCCGGAATGGCGAAGATCAAGCCAGTCGGTCTGACAGGCGGCGGCCCACGGCTACCAGCGCCACGATGGCGGCAGCAAAGCCCGAGGCAGCACCGATGCTGAGCGCCCAGCGCGGCCCGTAATGACTGGCCACCCATCCGACAATCGGAGCGCCGATCGGAGTGCCTCCCAGCGCGATGCCGACGCGCAGCGCCATGACCCGCCCGCGCATGGCGGGCTCGGTCGAGAGCTGCATCAAGCTGTTCGTCGTGTTGGTGAACGTAAGCGCCGCCGCGCCGATGACGACAAGCGCTCCAGCAAAGAACCAATAGCCCGGCGCCAGGGCGGCAAGCGTGCAGCCGAGTCCGAAAATCGCTGCGCCGACCAACAGCAATCGGAACCGGGGATCTCCACGACCCGCCCCCAGGAGCGCGCCGGATACCGTCCCGATCGCCATGATCGACGACAAGAGCCCGTATCCACGAGCGTCCGTGTGGAAGACGCTGACCGCCATGGTTGAGACAAAGATCGGGAAGTTCAGGCCGAAGGTCCCGATCAGGAACAGCATGACCAGGATCACTTTGAGGTCGGGGCGCCCCCACACATAGCGAAGCCCTTCGACGAAGCTTCCCCGCCCTCGGGCGGCCCTGGCGTTCCGACGAAGCTCAGCCGTGCGCAGGAATGCGATCGAAATAAGCACGGCGGCGAAGGAGGCGCCGTTGATCAGAAAGGCCCAGCCGGTGCCGGCCGCCGCGATCACGACGCCGGAGACGGCCGGACCGACCATCCGTGCGGCATTGAACGAGGTGGAATTGAGCGCCACCGCATTGTGCAAGTCCTCGTCCCCAACCAGCTCCGCGACGAAGGTTTGGCGCACCGGGGCGTCGAAGGCCGCGGCGCTGCCGAACAGGAAAGCGAAGACGTAGACGTGCCAGAGCTGTACGATGCCGGTGACGGTGAGCGCCCCCAGCGCAAGAGCGAGGGCGCCCATGGTCGCCTGCGTGACGATGAGAAGCTTGCGCTGATCGAAGTGATCGGCGGCGAATCCAGTCCAAGGCAGCAGAATGAGCTGCGGTCCGAACTGCAGCGCCATGACCCTGCCGACTGCCGAGGCATCATGATGGGTCAGTTGGGTGAGCACCAGCCAGTCCTGGGCTGTGCGCTGGATCCAGGTGCCGACGTTGGAGACGAAGGCGCCGCCGACCCAAACCCGGTAATTGAAGCTTCGCAGTGATCGGAAGGCGCCCCACGCGGGAACCTTCATGGAAGCTCGGGCCCATTCCCGCCATGGAAGCGGCCGAAATGCCGTGCCGAAAACAGCGCGATCAGGAAGGCGCCGGCGCTCAATGCGAGGACGTCTGCCGTATTCTTGAAACCGAAATCGCCCACCCGACAGACAAGCACATAGCCGGCGACGAGGTTGAGGAACCCCCAGAGCACGTTGACGGTCGACGAAGAGAGTCCTTGTCCGGGCGGCTTGGCGAACGGGCTCTGAAACGGCCTGCCCATCATGCCGCTGACGGCATGGGGGATCGCGTTCGCCAGGAAGGCGCCGCCGAAGAGATAGGACAGCAGTGAAAGCCACGGCATCTCAGGCGCCTTTCGTCGTCAGGAGATCGATGATCGCCTGACTGGTGCCGGTCTCGCCGAGCCGCGGGAAGATGTTTTTGATGCTGTAGTCGTGCGCCTCGGGACGCGTGTCGGTCATGGCGTCGAGCGCAAGGGTGACGTTGAAGCCCGCCTCGTAGGCTTGACGCGCCGTCGCCTCGACGCCCGTTCCGGTTGCCACGCCCGCGATCACCACCTGGGTGACGCCCCGCGCTTTCAGCTCAGCTTCGAGATCGGTGCTGGCGAAGGCGCCCCAGGTCTGTTTGGTCACGACGATATCTCCGGGTTGCTGGTTCAGCGCCGGGATGAGGTCAGTCCACCCGTCCGGACGGGCTCCCGTTTGACGCGGCTGCTCCGTTCGGCCCGGCGCCCCGCCGGCGACGTTGACAAGCACGACCGGCAGGCCGCGCTCCCGGAAGGCGTCAGCCAGCGCACGCGCCCGTTCGATGACGCCATCGATGGGGTGGATGAGAGGCAGGCCGACGATGCCCTTCTGAAGGTCCACGATGATCAGGGCGGTGTTCGGGTCGAGCGTCGTCAGCGCCATGGCAATGTCCGCTTGAAGTTCACGATGCGTTGGCGGCTTGTCAGTCCTCGACGAGCCGCTTCAGCAGTTCGACAGCCCTTGCGACCTCGTCCTGCTCCTGGGGCGAAAGCCGCACCTCGAGCGTGCGCGTCAGCCAGTCCTGACGCGCGGCGCGGCCCTCCTCGACCGATTTCCGAAAGGCCTCCGTGAGCGAGAAAAGGGTCTGCCTTCCGTCCGCCGGGTCCGGCGTTGCGCTCACGAGGCCGGAGCCCTCCAGCGCGTTGAGCACGGGAGCCATCGATTGCGGCCGCATCCCTTCGGCGCGGGCGAGACTCGACGCCGTGGCGGGGCCGTCCTGCTCCAGCCGAAGCAGAACCGACACCTGTGAGGGCGTGAGATCCCCGACATGCGCCTGATCGCGTAGGCGCCGCTTCAGCTTGCCCATCAGGGCACGGAGATCCTGCGCCAGAACCGATGTCCGCGTCCGCCCCTGATCATTCGGTGCAGCCTTCATAGCGAGCGATCTATCAGATCGACAGGCAATCTGTAAAGATGATCTGTTCAGATAAACGGAACAGATAGAAACGCTGCACGCTATGCCGCGGCTCACCGCATGGAAACGCACTGCCCCGTCAGGCCGCTCCCGATCCGCGCTTACGTCCCTTAAAGTCTTTTTCCGCGTCCGGTAGCGCCCGTACGACGGACTGCGAACAGCTCTGGAATGAGCCTGCAACTGGCGAATATCGCCACCGACCTCTCTGGCGAGAGGAGAAATAGCCGTGCCCGCGAGGAAAATTCTATGGGGTCATGTCATCACGGTCTTCGCCATTGTGGTGCTGGCGATCTGGTCTGCGACGGAATGGACCGCCTAGCGGTGAGGTGGTTCCGTCCGTCTGGACAGCCTGGCGATCTCGATAAGCTTGGTTCTGGGTGTCCTCAGGCCGCCAATCTCTCCATTTCGATTTTGCCATATGCCTCGTCAGGCGTGCGCCCGGCCAGGGCCGAGCGGGGCCGCCGGGCATTATAGTAGCCGATCCAGCGGAACAGCCCGACCCGCAGCTCCGATCCGGTCTCGAACGCGTGCAGATAGTCGCATTCGCATTTCAGGCTGCGCCACAGCCGCTCGATGAACACGTTGTCCATCCAGCGTCCGCGCCCGTCCATGGAGATGCGCACGCCCGCCTCTTGCAGTACGCCGGTGAACCGCGGCGAGGTGAACTGGCTGCCCTGGTCGGTGTTGAAAATGTTCGGCCCCCCGAACCGCTGCAACGCCTCCTCCAGTGCCTCGATACAGAACTCCACCTCCTTGGTGTTCGACACGCGCCAGGAAAACACCTTGCGCGCGTCTCCGCTCGACGCTCATCGACCGGAGGCCGTGGCCAAAAAATCCCGTTCCACCAGCAACTGGCCGATCTTGGCCTGCAGCTTCTCGACCTCCGCCTCGGCGGCCTTGCTGCTCTCCTGCGCCGCCGAGCGGCCGGAAAACACCGCGACCATGCCCTCCATGGCCTGCCGCTTCCATTCCCCCACCATCGTCTGGTGGATGCCGTGCTTCCCCGCCGGCTGCGCCGGCGTCAGCTCACCGCGCAGCACCTCCAGCACCACCCGCACCTTGAATTCCGCCGAAGACCGCGTCCGCTTGCCCGTCTTCGGGTCCGTCCTCTTCACAGGTCGAACCGAGCTCATCCTCCCGTCCGAAATCCGGGGACTACCTCACCCTCCGCTGGCGCCGAGCTTTGCCGTGAAGCTGTGGCCGTTCACGTCGGTCAGCCGAAGCGTGGCTGCGGTGGCCGTGGGGTGGCCGTCCGGCGGCGGCGGCAGGGTGACGGTGGCGGCGGCCCCCATTTCGGCGACCAGGCCATAGGGGCCGGCCTTGAACTTGTTATAGGCG
>JAKAZX010000464.1 GCA_021826485.1 Pseudomonadota bacterium
CGTCTGGCTGGTCGAAGGCGGGATGCAGCGTCTTGCACAGGCGCTCGCAACGCTCGCTGCCGCGCGCGGCGTGCGGCTGCGCTGCGGCGCAACGGTCGCGGCGATCGAGACGCAGGCGGGCGCCGTCGCCGGCGTGCGCCTCGCGGACGGGGAGCGCATCGCCGCCGATGCCGTCGTGTTCAACGGCGACGCTGCCGCCCTCGCCGCCGGGCTGCTCGGCCCGGACGTGACGGGAAGCGCGCCTTCGATGTCGGTCGCCAGCCGCTCGCTGTCCGCCGTCACCTGGGCGATGACGGCGACGCCGCGCGGCTTCCCGCTGCTGCGCCACAATGTCTTCTTCTCGCCCGACTACGCGGCGGAATTCGCCGCGCTCCGCCAGGCGGACCGTCTGCCGCCCACGCCCACCGTCTATGTCTGCGCCCAGGATGCCGGTGCGGACGGCGCGCCCCCGCCGGACGGCGCGCAGCGGCTGCTCTGCCTCGTCAATGCGCCCGCCACCGGCGACCTGCGCCCCCTCTCGCCCACGGAGACTGCCGCATGCGAACAGGCGATGCTGACCCGGCTGGCGGCGTGCGGGCTGACGCTGGAGCGGGATCCGACGCAGACGGTGCTGACCACGCCGGCGGAGTTCGCGGCGCTGTTCCCGGGCACCGGGGGGGCGCTGTACGGGGCGGCGGTGCACGGGCCGACCGCCTCGTTCCAGCGGCCGCGGGCGGCGACACCGATCGCGGGCCTCTATCTCGCGGGGGGCAGCACGCATCCGGGTGCGGGCCTGCCGATGGCGCTCTTGTCGGGCCGGATGGCGGCGGCGCGGCTGATGGCGGACCTGGCTTCGACCGCGCGATCCCCCCCAGCGGCTACGCCTGGTGGTACCTCGACGCGCTGAGCGACGACGGCACCCATGCGCTGACCATCATCGCCTTCGTCGGCAGCGTGTTCTCGCCCTACTACGCCGCCGCGCGGCGGCGCGGCGCCGCCGACCCGCGCAATCACTGCGCCGTCAATGTCTGTCTGTACGGGCCGCGGGCGCGGTGGACCATGACCGAACGCGGCGCCGGCGCGCTCGTCAGCGACGCGACCATGCTGTGCATCGGGCCGAGCCTGCTCGCCTGGACGGACGACATGCTGCGCATCCGGCTGGATGAAGTCGCCGTCCCGCTGCCCGTGCGCCTGCGCGGCGAGGTGCGCTTCTACCCTGCCATCCTGCCCGGACGCCGCTTCGCGCTGGATGCGCCGGGGCGGCACATCTGGACGCCGCTCGCCCCGCGCGGCCGCGTCGAGGTCGTGCTGGATCGCCCGGCGCTGCGCTGGTCCGGCATCGGCTATTGCGACGCCAATCACGGTGCGGCGCCGCTGGAACAGGATTTCGCGCGCTGGGACTGGAGCTGCGCGCGCCTCAGCGACGGTGCCGCCGTGCTGTATCACGTCGAGCCGCGCGCCGACGCGCCGCGCACCCTGGCGCTGCGCTTCGCTGCGCAGGGCGGCTGCGAGAGCTTCCCGCCGCCGCCCCGCACCACGCTGCCCGCCACGCGCTGGCGGATCGCCCGTACCACGCACGGACCGGCCCGCATCGCGCGGGTGCTGGAGGATACGCCGTTCTACGCGCGCACGCTGCTACGCACGCATCTGCTGGGGGAGGCGGCGACGGCGATGCACGAGACGCTCTCGCTTGATCGCTTCCGCCGAAGCTGGGTGCAGGCGCTGCTGCCGTTCCGCATGCCGCGCCGCAGGTAAGCACTATGCGTCCGCGTCCGGCCCGCGCTGCTTCGCCGCCGCGCGGTCGCGGCGGATGGCGCGGCGGGTGCGCAGCAATTCCCAGACCAGCAGCGCCAGCACGATGCCTTCGATGATCAGCCACTCCCAGCGCGCCATGTCACCGCCCGCCCTGTTCGGCCTGTTGCAGGCGCAGGAACAGATCGAATACCCGGACGGCGCGCGCGCCGAACTCGCCGCCGCGGCGCGCATCGACCCGGATGGGCGCGGGCGCGGCGGTGACGGCCTGCACCAGGAACCGCGCCTCCGCGAGCGGCGGCAGGGTCGCGGCAGCGGCAGCCGGGATCGCGTAGGCAAGGCTGCGCGCCAGCAGCACAAGCTTGCGGCGCGGTGGCACCACGGCGCGTCGCGCGAGCGAATCGCCGCCCAGGCGCGCGACTTCCCGGCCGATTTCCGCATAGATCAGCCGCGCCGCCGCAACACCCGGCCGGCAGGCCGCCGGTAGCAGCGCGATGCCGGCATCGGCGCGGGCATACAGCGCCTCCGCCTCCGTCAGCAGCCGCTGCACCGCCGCCCCGATCGCCGGATGGAAGTGCGGCCGGGCAAGCCATGCCTCGGGGTCGATACCGTCTGCGCGCAGCCAGTCGCACGGCAGATAGAGCCGGCCGGCCCGCGCATCCTCCCCCACATCGCGGGCGATGTTGCAGAACTGCATGGCGATGCCGAGATCGCAGGCACGCGCCACCGCCTCCGGCGCGCGGGCGCCCATCACCAGCGCCATCATCGCCCCGACCGATCCGGCCACCCGCGCCGCGTAGTGCCGCAGGTCCGCGAGCGTGGCATAGCGGCGCCCGGCGGCGTCCCAGGCGAACCCCTCCAGCAGCGCCTCCGGCAGTGCCGGCGGAATCCCGTGCCGCGCCATCACCCAGGCGAGCGCGCGGTCGGCCGGCCGCGGATAGGGCCGGCCCTCGCCGGCACGACGCAGCCGCGCGCGCAGTTCGGGCAGCGCGGCCGCACCCCCGGCGCCGTCGATCGCATCATCGGCAGCGCGGCAGAACGCATACAGCGCGACCGCCGACCGCGCCGCGGCGCGTGGCAAAATCCGCGACGCGGCATGGAAGCTTTTCGATCCGTCGCGCAGCATCGCGCGACATGCCAGCAGGTCAGCGTCGATCGTTGTGCTCATCGGCGAGGCCATTGGTGAAAGGTTCGTATCACCCGGCGCCCTCCGCCGCCATCGCGAACGCGACGAAGCAATCCGGCAGCCCGGGTGCGTCGTACGCAGCGTCCCGCAGCCGTGACCATGCGTGCGCGGTGCCCCGATGACCGTGCGGCCACGACTCCGCTGCACCCGCCTGGATTGCTTCGCTCCGCTCGCAATGACGCGGGACCGTCATT
>JAKAZX010000041.1 GCA_021826485.1 Pseudomonadota bacterium
GCTATATCGATGCCGTGGCCGGCCTGTGGTGCGCCTCGCTCGGCTTCTCCAACGAACGGCTGGTGGAGGCGGCGGCGCGGCAGATGCGCACCCTGCCATTCTATCACAGCTTCGCCGCCAAATCGCACGAGCCGATGATCGAGCTGGCGGAAATGCTGATCGCCCGGGCGCCGGTGCCGATGAGCAAGGCGTTCTTCGCCAATTCCGGGTCGGAGGCGAACGACACGGCGATCAAGATGGTCTGGTATTTCAACAACGCCCTCGGCCGGCCGGCGAAGAAGAAAATCATCGGGCGGATCAAGGGCTATCACGGCATCACCGTCGCCTCCGGCAGCCTGACCGGGCTGGCCGGCAACCACCGCAGCTTCGACATCCCGCTGCCCGGCTTCCTGCACACGCTCAATCCGCACCACTACCACGGCGCCGAACCCGGAGAGACCGAGGAGGCGTTCGCGACCCGCTGCGCCGACGAGCTGGAGAAGCTGATCCTGGCCGAAGGGCCGGACACGGTGGCGGCGATGTGGGCCGAGCCGGTGATGGGCGCCGGCGGCGTGATCGTGCCGCCGCGCACGTATTTCGAGAAGATCCAGGCGGTGCTGAAGAAATACGACGTGCTGCTGGTCGCCGACGAGGTGATCTGCGGGTTCTGGCGCACCGCCAACTACTGGGGCACGCAGACCTTCGGCATGCAGCCTGACATCCTGACCTGCGCGAAGGCGCTGTCGGCTTCGTTCCTGCCGATCAGCGGCGTCATGGTGAACGAGCGGGTGTTCCAGGCGCTGGCGGACGAAAGCCACACGATCGGCACGTTCGGCCACGGCTACACCTATTCCGGCCATCCGGTGCCGGCGGCGGTCGCGGTGGAGACGCTGAAGATCTACGACGAGACCGATATCGGCGCGCATGTGCGCGCGGTCGGCCCCTATCTGCAATCCGAGCTGCGCCGCCGCTTCGCCGGGCACGAGCTGGTGGGTGAGGTGCGCGGGGTCGGCCTGATCGCCGCCCTCGAACTGGTCGCCGACAAGGCGGCGCATCGCAATTTCGACCCGAAGCTGAAGATCGGCGCCCGTGCGGCCAAGCTGCTGGAGGCGAACGGCGTGATCGGGCGGTCGATCATCAACGACGTGCTGGCGTTCAGTCCGCCGCTGATCATCACCGAGGGCGAGATCGACGAAATGCTGGACGGGTTCGGCCGGGCGCTCGATGAACTTGCGGTGCAACTGCGGCGGGAACAACTGTCCGTCGTGGGCTGACGCGGGCATCGATGACGGAAGCATAAGGATACGGCCAGGCACGCGCATTCTACTTGCGCCGCCGAACTGTTCTGATATGAGGCCAATGGTCACACGAACAGTCGGGACATGAGCCTCAGATGGGTTGCCGATCGGCTCCGATCGGTCGGTCGTGCGGAGTACCCGGCGGTGAGTGCCGCCGTCGAGTGGGAGCTGGTCGGCACGCTCTATGGCCAGCGCGCCTCGTTCGTCAGTTCCCTGGCGGCGATGCTGGTGACGGGCGGGATCGCCTGGCTGCGGCTGGGCAATTGGCTGCCGGTGGGCTGGACCGCCGCGGCGACGCTGGTCGCGGCGCTGCGGCTGCTCGACATCTCCGCCTTCCAACGCCGCGCCGGGACGGACACGCCGCAGCGCTGGGCCCGCCGCTTCCTGATCGGCGCATGGACCCAGGGGGCGCTGTGGGGGGCGGCCAGTCTCGTTCTGCTGACGACGGACGATGCGTTCACGCAGTTCGTGGTCATCACCGTGCAGACCGGCTTCCTGGCCGGTGCGGCGGCACGCAACAACGCGGTGCCCACGGTGGCGCTCGGGCAGGTCTACTGCACGCTGCTGCCGCTGCTGGCGGTGTGCCTGCTGCACCCGAGCCACTATTACCTGCTCTATGCGGTTGTCGTGGTGCTGGAGATCGCCGCCTCGGTGGCGACGGTGCGGTATCTCCATCGGCAGGCGGCCGGGCTGCTGATGACGAGCGAGCAGAACGTGGCGCTGCTGGCATCGCTCGGCGCCGCCAATACGCAACTTGAAGCGGCGAATGCGCGGCTGCAGTCGCTTGCCACCACCGACGGGCTGACCGGCGTCGTGAACCGCCGCGGCCTGGATGCCGCGCTGGATGCCGAATGGTCGCGCATCAGCCGCGACGCCACGCATCTCGCGGTGCTGCTGGTCGATATCGACTTCTTCAAGGCGTATAACGATCGCTTCGGCCATCAGGCGGGCGATGACTGCCTGCGGCGGGTGGCGCGCTGCCTGTCGGCAACGGTGCGCCGGCCGAGCGATCTGGTCGCCCGCTACGGCGGGGAGGAGTTCGCGGTCATCCTGCCCGGCACCGACCATTTCGGCGCGATCGACATGGCCGAACGGCTGCGGGCTGCGGTGCAGGCGATGGCGCTGCCACACCCGGACAATCCCGGCGGAATCGTCACGATCAGTGTCGGCGCGGCAACGCTGCACGCCTCCGGCTCCGCCGCCACCGTGCCGGAGGAACTGATCGCGCTGGCCGACAAGGAATTGTATCGCGCCAAGCAGGCCGGCCGTAACCGCGTGCGCTGCGCTGCCTGATCGGCACTACCGCGCGCGGCGCACCGTGTAGTCGGCCACCTCCAGCAGCGCCCGGCGGAACGCGGAGTCGGCGAAGGTTTCGAGACTTTCCTTGGCCTGCGCCGCGAATTCGGCGGCCCGCGCCAGGGTGACCGGAATCGCATCGCGCGCGGCCATCAGCGTCAGCGCATGGTCCAGGTCGGCCTCCGTCTGCTCGGAGGCTTCGATGGTGCGCTGCCAGAATGCGCGTTCCGCGCCGTTGCCGGCAGCGTACGCTGTCAGGACCGGCAGGGTGATCTTGCCCTCGCGGAAGTCATCGCCGACCGTCTTGCCGAGCACCGCCTGATCGGCCGCGTAGTCGAGCGCGTCGTCCACGAGCTGGAAGGCGATGCCGATGTTCAGGCCATAGTCGCGCAGCGCCGCCGCCTCCTGCTCCGGCCGCCCGGCCACCACGGCGCCGACCTCGCAGGCGGCGGCGAACAGGGCCGCCGTCTTGCCGCGCACCACATCCAGATAGCGGTCCTCCGGCGTCGAGAGGTCGTTCTGCGTCGCGAGTTGCAGAACCTCCCCTTCGGCGATCGTCGCCGCGGCGGCGGACAGGATGCGCAGCACCGCGAGCGATCCATCCTCCACCATCAACTGGAAGGCCCGCGCGAACAGGAAATCGCCGACCAGCACCGAGGCCTTGTTGCCGAACACCGCGTTGGCGCTGGCCAGGCCGCGGCGCAGCAGGCTTTCATCCACCACGTCGTCGTGCAGCAGCGTGGCGGTATGGATGAACTCGACGCAGGCAGCGAGCTGCACGTGGCGGGTCCCGGCATATCCGCACATCCGCGCCGCCGCCAGCGTCAGCACCGGGCGCAGCCGCTTGCCGCCGGCCGCCACGATATGCGCCGCCAGTTGCGGGATCAGCGCGACCGGGCTGTCCATGCGCGCGACGATGGCACGGTTGCACGCTTCCAGGTCGTCGCGGACCAGCGCGATCAGATGGGCAAGCGCGTCCGCCTCGGCGGTGGTCGGCGTGGCGGAGAGCGGACTGGCGACGCCCAAAGCAGTCTCCCGGTCAGGATGAAGCGACGGTCTTGTGCGATGCGAACAGGGCGCGGCACCATATCGGCGCGCCCGGAAACGGGTCAAGGCAAGCAGATTCAATATCTTGGCCAGAATCGGCAACCTGAAGCCGGGGAAACCATGCGCATCGTCGCCGTCACCACCGATCCGGTCCGCCTGAGTTTCCTGATGGCGCTGCTGCGCGATGCCGGCATCGAATGCGTGCTGCTCGACGGACATATCAGTGCCATGGAGGGCGGAATCGGGGCATTCCCGCGCCGCCTCGCGGTAACCGAGGCGGACGAGTCGCGCGCCCGCCGCCTGCTGCGCGACGCTGGGGAGGCATGAGCGGCGCGACCCTGCTCGGCGGTCGCGTGCGGCATGTGCAGCCGGGTGACGGCCACCGATCCGCCCTCGAACCGGTGCTGCTGGCGGCGAGCATTCCCGCCCGGACCGGGCAGCGGGTGCTGGAGGGGGGCAGCGCCAGCGGCGCCGGCCTGCTGTGCCTCGCCGCCCGCGTGCCGGGCGTGACGGGCGTGGGAATCGAGCGCGATCCGGACTTGGTGGTGCTGGCCCGCGGCAATGCCGCGGCCAGCGTCCTGTCCGGCCTGGACTTCGTGGCCGGCGATCT
This sequence comes from Pseudomonadota bacterium, assembly GCA_021826485.1. GTDB lineage: Bacteria > Pseudomonadota > Alphaproteobacteria > Acetobacterales > Acetobacteraceae > JAFKFJ01. The sequence continues at coordinate 4,231 of JAKAZX010000041.1, forward strand.
GACCGCGCTGCCATTGGCCGGCCCGTTCGACCACGCCTTCGCCAACCCGCCATGGCACCACCCCGCCGGCACCGCATCGCCCGACCGGCGGCAGGAAGTGGCGCGCCGCGCAGCGCCCGGGCTGCTGGCCGCCTGGGCGGCGCGGCTGGCGGCGCCGCTGCGGCATCGCGGCACCCTCACGCTCGCGCTGCCCGCCGCGCTGCTGCCAGAGGGGCTGGCGGCGCTGGCCGCCGCGCGCTGCGGCAGCCCGTCGGTGCTGCCGCTGTGGCCGAAGGCGGGGAGGGCGGCCCGGCTGATCCTGCTGCGCGGGGTGCGAGGCGGGCGGGCGCCCTGCGCCGTGCTGCCCGGCCTCGTCCTGCACCGGCCGGACGGCAGCTATACCGAGGCCGCCGCCGCCATCCTGCGCGACGCGGCGCCGCTGCCATTCAGCGACGGCTGAGGTCAGGCGCGGCCGGCATCCCGGCGGCGCAGGTCCCACAGCCGCTCATGGGCGGCCACCAACCCCTCCTGATGGCGTCGGCGCTGCGGATCGGGTTTGGCCGGCAGGCGGCCCAGCAGGTCCTCCAGCACTGTCAGCAGGGCACGCGCCGCATCCAGTTCGCCCTGATCGCAGGCGGCATGGATGGCGGCCAGCAGCCGGTCCGCAAGCCGCCGTCCGCCCGGCCGTGCGGCGGTCGCCTCCGTCTCGTCCTGACGGCCATCCCCGTGCATCCCGCATCCCGTCCGTCGCCTTGCGGTATATTCCGCGACCGGCGCCGCGGCCGCAATGCGCCGGGCGCCGAGAGTCCGACTTGCAGGCATCGTACGGTGTTGGCGACGACCGACGTGCGCAGCCATGTTGCGCGACGATGACGACGGTCGCCGACCGACTGCACCGTTGTCGGACTGTCGCGAAAATGCCGGTGCGCGGCGAAAGCCGCGACCATGTGCGCGTTTGATGCGAAATTGCCGAGAACCCATCGCCACTATCACGGAGTCTTGATTGAACAAGCGCTTAGCAGGGAACATCCTGAACGCCCGCCGGCTTGGCAAACTGCGATGCGTGGGTTTCTGCTCTGGCACGTCCGGTCCGCGCCAAGGGAGGAGGGCGCGGGACATGCAACGACAGGTCGAGTCGAATTTGCGATGACACGCCGGGCGAACAACGCCGACCCGCACAACTCCGTCCCTCCGGTGATCCTGCAACCAGCCCCCAGGCCCATTGCCATGCCGCACGTCGTGACGCCGCGGCCGTGAGCGCGCCGCATCGACCCCGGCGATGGCGGGCCGCCGTGTTGGCGCTGCGGATCGCATCCGCCGGCGCGCTGGCTGCGATCGGCGCGCACGGTGCGAGGGCGAATCCCGGCCTGCCCGTGAAGGCGATCAAGGCGACCTATCTCTACAAGCTGCCCGACTTCGTGCAGTGGCCCGCGGGCGCGCTGCCGCCTGGCGAGTTCATTCTCTGCGTGATCGGCGAGCCGGTGCTGGGCGATGCGCTGGACCGCACGATCGCCGGACAGACCACGCAGCGCCGCCCGATCCGGCTGCGCCGCTATCCGACGGTGGCGCAGAATCCCGGCTGCCAGATGGTGTTCGCCAGCGGCTCGCAGGCACAGCCGGTCGCCGCGATCCTGCAACTCGTGCGCGGCGCGCCGGTGCTGACGGTGACGGACGAACAGCAGGCGCCCGGGTCGATCGGCATCATCAACTTCATCGTGGTGGACGGGCGCGTCCGCTTCGAGGTGGACCGCGACGCCGCGCGGGTCAACCAGCTTGCGATCAGTTCCAAGCTGCTCACGCTCGCGGTGCGTGTGCGCGGCCGGACGGTGCCGTGAGCGGGGCCGAGGATGGGGCGATCCCCGGCATGGTGCGCCGCGGGCGGTCGATGCAGGTGATCGCGCTGCTGGGATCGCTGGCGTTGCTCGGCCTCGGCCTCGTCCTCGCGATATATGTCGATCGCACGTATGAGTTGCAGCGGGTCGAGCAGGCGACCGCGCAGGCCCGCATCCTGGCGGCCACCGCGACCGCCGCTCTGGCGTTCGGTGATCGTCAGGCGGCGCAGGAATATGCCGATGCGCTGCGCGCCGGCCCGGACATCGTCGCGGTCGGACTCTACGATTCTGCCGGCCGGCCGTTCGTCCGCTTTCCGCGAGGGGAGCCGGCGACGCTGCCGCCCGTGCTGCGCCCGTCCGAGCAGCCGCAGCCGCCCGCCGGGCTGTTCGCGGTGACGGTGCCGATCCTCCAGGACGGCCATATCCTCGGCACCGCCATCCTGCAGGCGCCCGTCGAGCCGGTGGCGCGGCGCGTGCAGCGCTATGGTGCCATCGCCCTGCTGCTGGCGATGGCGTCGCTGCTGGTTTCCGTCCTTGGCATCGCGCAGGCGGCGCTGCGGCGCGCCAATGCGGAACTCGCGGATCGCGCCCGCGCGCTCATCCTCGTCAATCGCAGCCTGGAGGAGCAGATCGCCCATCGCGAGAAGGCGGAGGCCGCGCTGCGGCAGGCGCAGAAGATGGAAGCGGTCGGCCAGCTCACCGGCGGTGTCGCGCATGATTTCAACAATCTGCTGCAGGTGGTGCTCGGCAGCCTGGACCGGCTGCGCGCGCGCGTGCGCCGCGGGGAGGGCGCGCCGGGCACCGATCTCGAACCGCTGATCGAGGCGGCGATGCGCGGCGCGCAGCGTGCTGCGATCCTGACCCAGCGGCTGCTGGCCTTCTCGCGCCGCCAGCCGCTGGCGCCGAAGCCGATCGACGTGAACCGGCTGGTCGGCGGCATGTCCGATCTGCTGGGCCGCACTCTGGGCGAGGCGGTGCGGATCGAGACGATGCTCGCCGGCGGCCTGTGGCGCGTCTCCGCCGATGAGAACCAGCTTGAGAACGCGCTGCTCAACCTGGCCGTCAACGCGCGTGACGCGATGCCCGCAGGCGGCCGGCTGACCATCGAAACCGCCAACGTCCATTTGGATGAATCCTTTGCGCGGACCAGCGAGAGCGTGCGTCCCGGCGAGTACGTGCTGATCGCCGTCACTGACACCGGCACCGGCATGACGCAGGACGTGCTCGACAAGGTGTTCGAGCCGTTCTTCACCACCAAGGATATCGGGCAGGGCACCGGCCTCGGCCTGTCGCAGGTCTACGGCTTCATCCGGCAGTCGGGCGGCCACGTGACGCTGTACAGCGCGCCGGGGCGGGGGACGACGGTGAAGCTCCATCTGCCGCGGCTGACCGCGGCCGGCGAGCCGGCCGAGCCGACGGGCGAGGCAGCGCCGGTCTCCGGCGGCAGCGCGCTGGAATGCGTGCTGGTGGTGGAGGACGAGCACGACGTGCGCGCGCTGACGGTGGCGATGCTGCGCGACCTCGGATACGCGGTGCGGGAGGCGGCGGACGGGCCGTCGGCGCTCGCCGTATTGCGGCGGCACGGCGACATCCGCCTGTTGTTCACCGATGTCGGCCTGCCCGGCGGCCTGAACGGCCGGCAACTGGCCGAGGCGGCGCGGCAAATGCAGCGCGGGCTGCGCGTGCTGTTCACCACCGGCTATGCCCGCGATGGCATCGTGCATCACGGGCGGCTCGATCCCGGCGTGGAACTGATCGGCAAGCCGTTCACCGCCGTGGAACTGGCCCACAAAGTACGCGGGCTGCTGGACGCGCGGGAGCATCAGGGCGCGGCCGGCGCGTGACGCCACCGCCGGGCCCGCGCTTGCGCCGGTCGGGCGGTTCCGCTACACGCCCGCGCCGGCGGCACCCGTAGCTCAATTGGATAGAGCACCAGACTACGGATCTGGGGGTTAGGGGTTCGAATCCTCTCGGGTGCGCCAGTCCCATCACGATCGATGGTCCGTGATCGCCGGGCGTGCCGCGCCGCGCGAAGGGTGCTCGGCCATTCGATTCGGGGCCGGAGGAAAGCGACCCGGCTGCAACCGGCGCGCGCAACTGACCAAGGTGTGAACGGTTGCGAAACGCCGCGGAAGGCCCCCGCGACGCTCGCGCCACGCTGGTCAATGTGCTGTTTTCATGAGATAATTCATTTTTAGCTCGGGTCGTTCGCGACCGCACAAATTAGAGTCTCGGTAGCGAAATTGGCTTTGACTCGGATCGCCTTTCGGGCTAGAACCGCCCTACAAAACTTCACTGGGTAAGGGTCGCGAGATGGCAACGACGGTCGCGGTTGGCAGCGTTTCGGTCTCAACGAATGGCGCGCTGACCAATCAGATCCTGCAGTCGCTCTCCGCGCTGTCGGCGACACTGGCTGGCGTGGGCGCGACTCCGTCTTCGGGCGGCTCGGTGGGCAATGCGACGGGGCCTGGTCTACAGCTCAACATCGCCTCCACGGCCAGCGGGTCGTTCTCGGTCGGCGGCGGCTATCCGGTCGTCACCTACCAGGGGTCCGGCACGCTGACCGGCGCCGACTCCAGCACGGCGGTGGTGGGGATCATCAACTATGCCGGCGGCGCCGGCACGGTGATCTCGGGCAACACCGGCACTGGACCCGGCAATGTTTCGGATAGCCTTGGCGGGGCGCTGATGAGCTTCGCCGGTGGCAACAATACCGTCAGCGCCTCGGGTAACGGCCAGAAGATCAACCTCGACGCCGGCAACAACTGGATTGACGCGATCGGCGCCGGCCAGATGTACGCGCAGGACGGCGGTTCCTCCACGATCAACAGCAGTGCCAGCACATCCGGCACCTCGACCGCGATGGCGTCCGGCGGCAACCTGACCTTCCTCGGGTTCGGCGCGGGCGGCGACGTGGTCAGCGCGAGCGGCGCGAACACCAACCTGCAGTTCCTCGGGATCGGCGGCGGGACCGACTCGGTCTATGGCGGCGCCGGGGCGGACACGGTGTTCGCCGGCTCGGCCGTGTATCACGGCGGCACGGGCAGCGACCTGTTCGTCGGCGGCAGCGGGATGACCACGCTGTATGGCGCCTCCAACGAGACGGTCTACAGCGGCTCCGGCGGCGGCGACTGGAACTTCGCGTCCAACTCCAAGGACTTCTTCGACGCCGCGGGGGGCACGTCCTCGGCCATGGCGGCGGACACCGTCATGCTGGCGTCCGGCTCGGTCGCCTCGAATGTCTGGAGCGCGAACAACGAGAACCTGACGCTCGGGTCGCAGTCCGGCGCCTCTACCGGCGCGGTGGTGGTGGCCTACGGCAACAACGACTCCATCAACATGACGAACTCGGCCGGCGGCAATACCGTCGTCATGTGGAACGTCAATCTGAGCTCGACGCAGGCCTTCACCGGCAACACCACGCTCACGGGCTCCAGCGCCGGCCACGACGTGGTGGTGATGTTCGGCTCGCTGTTCGGCCTGGCGTCCGAGGGGGCGCACACCATCACCATCGACAACTGGCAGTCCACCGACGTGCTCGACCTCAGCTCCGGCTACACGGCGGCACAGGCGCAGGCGGCGACCACCGCTCTGGCCGGCGGCAGCTCCTTCACCCTGTCCGACGGCACGACGGTGCAGTTCAACGGCGCCAAGCCGACCACCATCGTCCACTCCTGACCGGGCGGGGCATCCGCCCCGTCACCGGCTTCCGGCCGCATGCACCAGCCCGCCCCTCGGCGGGCTGGCTGCGTTTCGGGTCGGTTGTGCGCCCGCGGCAATTGCCCCTAGACTGAGCGGAAATACGCCAGTTACCCGAGTTTCCCGATGCCGGACGATGCCGAAACAGGCCGCCGTGCGCACCCGCAGGAGCGGCTGGAGCAGGCCGCGCGGGCGGCATGGCTCTATTATATCGGTGGCCGCACGCAGGATGAGATCGCCGCCGCCCTGAACATCTCCCGCCAGGCGGCGCAGCGGCTGGTGTCGCTCGCCCTGGCGGAGAAACTCATCAAGTTCCGCGTCGATCACCCCATCGCCGCCTGCATGGCGCTGGGTGAGGCGCTGACTCAGCGCTTCGGGCTGCGGGGGTGCGAAGTGGTGCCGCAGGACGGCCCGGCCGGCGCGCTTGCGGGCGTTGCCGTGGCAGGAGCGCGGCTGCTGGAACGCTGGTTCAGCCAGAAGGCGCCGATCGTGCTGGGCGTCTCCACCGGCCGCACGTTGCGCGCCGTCGCCGCCGAACTGTCGCCGCTGGCAGTGCCGCAGCACAAGGTGTTCTCGCTCTGCGGCATCATCGCCCGCGACGGCCGCGCCATTGCCGCCGAACCCGTGATGCAACTGGCCGAGCGCACCGGTGCGCAATGCTTCCCGATGCCGCTTCCGGTGGTGGTGGCGACGCTCGAGGAGCGGCGGCTGCTGCAATCCCAGCAGGCCTACCACACCCTGACCACGCTCTATGCCGAATCGCGTTTCCTGATGGTCGGCATCGGCGAAGTCGGCTGGCAGGCGCCGATCCATGCCACCGGCTGCATCACCGACGGCGAGCTGACCGAACTCATGCAGGCCGGCGCCGCCGGGGAGATCGCCGGATTCGCCTTCGACGCGGCCGGCAGGATGCTGACCGGCGGCATCAACGAACGTGTGACCGGGCTGTCCGTGACATCCGCCCATGCCGGCATCACTGTGGGAGTCGCGGCGGGGCCGGCGAAAGTGGCGGCGCTGCAAGCGGCGCTGGAGGGGCGCCTCATCAACGCCGTCATCACCGATGAGCCGACCGCCGCCAGCCTGCTCGCGGGCGGGCGCAACGACTTGACAAGCGGCGAGAACTCTTGATGATCTGCTCGGCGGCTGGGCATGCGCCCGGCGCAAGGGCCAGGAGAGGAAACGGCAACCATGCGAATGAGGCACCTTCTGTGTGGTGCCGCTTTGCTCGCCCTGTCGGCGGGCGCGGCATCGGCGGCGACCATCACGATCGCGACCGTCAACAATTCCGATATGATCCGGATGCAAAAACTGTCCCCGCAGTGGGAACAGAAGACCGGAAACAAGATCAACTGGGTGGTGCTGGAGGAGAATGTCCTGCGCCAGCGGGTCACCACCGACATCGCGACCAAGGGCGGACAGTTCGATATCCTGACCATCGGCAGCTACGAGACGCCGATCTGGGGCAAGCAGAACTGGCTGCTGCCGCTCGATGACTTCCCCGCGTCCTACGATTACAACGACATCTTCAAGGGCGTGCGCGACGCGCTGTCGACCGGCGGCAAGCTCTATGCAGTGCCGTTCTATGCCGAAAGCTCGTTCACCTTCTATCGCAAGGACGAGTTCGAGAAGGCCGGGCTGAAGATGCCCGACCACCCGACCTACGACCAGATCGCCCAGTTCGCCGACAAGCTGACCGACAAGGCGCACGAGAAATACGGCATCTGCCTGCGCGGCAAGGCCGGCTGGGGCGAGAACATGGCGTTCCTGGATACCGCCGTGAACGCCTTCGGCGGGCGCTGGTTCGACATGAAGTGGAACCCGCAGCTCACCTCACCAGAATGGAAGAAGGCCGTTACCTTCTACGTCGATCTGATGCACCGCGACGGCCCGCCCGGCGCCACCAGCAACGGCTTCAACGAGAATCTGGCGCTGTTCACCACCGGCCACTGCGCCATGTGGATCGACGCGACCGTCGCCGCCGGCATGGTCTATGACAAGTCCAAGAGCCAGGTTGCCGACGTGACCGGCTTCACCGCCGCGCCGAAGGAAGTGACCGACCACGGCAACGGCTGGTTCTGGTCGTGGGCGCTGGCGGTTCCGTCCAGCTCCAAGAATGCCAAGGCCGCCAAGGACTTCCTCGCCTGGGCGACCTCCAAGGACTACGTCAAGACGGTCGGCGAGACGGATGGCTGGACCGTCGCACCTCCGGGCACGCGGCAGTCCACCTACGCCAACCCCGAATACCTGAAGGCCGCGCCGTTCGCCGAGACGGTGAAGAACGCGATCCTGTCCGCCGACATCACCCACCCGACCAAGGATCCGGTGCCCTATACCGGCATCCAGTACGTCGCCATCCCCGAGTTCCAGGCGATGGGCACGCAGGTCGGCCAGCTCATCTCCGCGGCACTCGCCGGCCAGATGAGCGTGGACGAGGCGCTGAAGCAGGCGCAGGCCTCGGTGAAGAGCACGATGGAGCAGGCCGGCTACATCCAGTAGCGGGCCGCAGGACGGTCCGGAGCCGCGGCTCCGGACCGTCGCCCGCCCGGGGAGGGAACCACGATGAGCACCACGGCGGTGACCAGGCTGCCGACGCCCCGCACACGGCGCAGCCGGACCAGCGGCGGCGCGGTGAACACGCTCCCCCTTGTCGCCCCCTCGGTCGTCCTGCTGCTGATCTTCTCGCTGGTGCCGCTCGCGGCGACGCTGTGGTTCAGCGTGCTGCGCTACAATTTGCTCAATCCGGCGATCCACGGCTTCGCCGGCTTCGCCAACTACCGCTTCCTGTTCGCCGATCCGGCGCTGCTGCATTCGCTGTTCGTCTCGGTCGCCCTGGTGGTCGAGGTGCTGGTGATCACCGTCGGCCTCGGCTGCATCCTCGCCTCCCTGTTCGAAACGCGGTTTCCCGGGCGCAGCATCGCCCGCGTACTGATGATCTCGCCGTTCTTCGTGATGCCCACGGTCAGCGCGCTGATCTGGAAGAATCTGCTGATGCATCCGGTGAACGGGTTCATCGCCTGGGTCACGCGGAGCCTCGGCCTCGGGGTGGTCGATTTCTTCACCGACTGGCCGCTGACCTCGGTCGTCATCATCGTTGCATGGCAGTGGCTGCCGTTCGCCTTCCTGATCCTGCTGACCGCGCTGCAATCCTTGGACGAGGAAACGCGGGAGGCGGCGAATATCGACGGCGCCGGGCCGATCCGCACCTTCCTGTTCATCGAGGTGCCGCACATGGGGCGCGCCGCCTCGGTCGTGGTGCTGATGGAGACGATCTTCCTGCTCGGCATCTTCGCGGAGATCTACGTCACCACCTCCGGCGGCCCGGGCATCGCGACCACCAACCTGACCTTCCTGATCTACGAGCGGGCGCTGCTGGCCTACAATGTCGGCGGTGCCTCGGCCGCCGGCGTGATCGCCATCATCCTCGCCAACGTGCTCGCGGCCTTCCTGGTCCGCGCGATCGGCAAGAGGCTCGACATATGAGCGCGCGCAACCGGACGCAGCCGATCGCCGGCACCTTCGCCTGGCTGGCGGCGCTGCTGATGTTCTTCCCGATCTTCTGGATGTTCCTGGCCAGCTTCAAGACCGAGGTCGAGGCCATCGCGACCCCGCCGGAACTGATCTTCACGCCGACGCTGGAGAACTATCGCGACATCCTGCAGCGCGCGGACTACCTGTCATTCGCGCTCAACAGCGTCATCGTCTCCTTCGGTTCGACCGTACTCGCCGTGCTGCTCGCGGTGCCGGCGGCGTTCGGCATGGCGTTCTATCCCACCGAGCGGACGCGCGGCACGCTGCTGTGGATGCTGTCCACCAAGATGCTGCCGCCGGTCGGCGTGCTGGTGCCCATCTACCTGTTCGCCCGCGATGTCGATCTGCTGGACACGCGCACCTCGCTGGTCATCATCTACACGCTGATGAACCTGCCGATCGTGGTCTGGATGCTGTTCACCTTCTTCAAGGAAACCCCGAAGGCGATCATCGAGGCGAGCCGCATCGATGGCGCCAACGTGAGCCAGACCATCTTCTCCGTGCTGCTGCCTCTGGTGTTGCCCGGCATCGCCTCCACCGCGCTGCTCAACATCATCCTGGCGTGGAACGAAGCGTTCTGGAGCCTCAATCTGACGGCGCACAACGCGGCGCCGCTGACCGCCTTCATCGCCAGCTTCTCCGCGCCGGAAGGCCTGTTCTGGGCGAAGCTGTCCGCGGCATCGACCATGGCGATCGCACCGATCCTGGTGTTCGGCTGGATCAGCCAGCGGCAACTGGTGCGCGGCCTGACCTTCGGCGCGGTGAAATAGGGAGGATTGCCGATGTATCTGGAGAAGTTCAACCTCAAGGGGCGCACCGCGGTCGTGACCGGCGGCGGTCAGGGGATTGGTTTTTCCTGCGCGCAGGCGCTCGGTGAGGCCGGGGCGCGGGTGGTCGTCGCCGACATGATGCCCGACCGCGTGCAGAACGCGGTGCAGCAGTTGCAGAAGCTCGGCATCACCGCCGAGGGCGAGAAACTCGACGTGACCGATTCCGCCGGCGTCGCGGCGCTGGCCGAGCGGCTGGACCGCAGCGGCGGCGTGCAGGCGCTGGTGAACAATGCCGGCGTCGCGAAAAGCGACGTGCGGGCGGAGGATACCTCCGACGAGCACTGGCGCTTCCACATGTCGGTCAACCTGGACGGCGTGTTCTGGTGCTGCCGTGAGTTCGGGCGGCGGATGCTCGCGCGCAAGCAGGGCGCCATCGTCAATATCGGCTCGATGTCCGGCTTCATCGTCAACAAGCCGCAGGAGCAGGCGTTCTACAACGCCTCCAAGGCCGGGGTGCATCACCTGACACGCTCGCTCGCCGCCGAATGGGCGGATCGCGGCGTGCGGGTCAACGCGGTGGCGCCGACCTATATCGAGACGCCGCTGACCAAGTTCGGCATGGAAGACGCCGAGCTTGCGAAGGTCTGGCTGGAAATGACCCCGATGGGCCGGGTCGGCCAGCCGGAGGAGATCGCCTCCGTCGTGCTGTTCCTGGCCTCCGATGCGTCCAGCCTGATGACCGGCAGCATCGTGCTGGCGGATGGCGGATACTGCTGCTGGTAGGGTCTTCGCCATGAAATTGCAGGGCAAGGTCGCGGTCGTCACCGGGGGCGCGCGCGGCATCGGGCGCGCCATCGCCGAGCGCTACGCCGATGAAGGCGCGCGCGTCGTCGTCGCCGACCTGTCGGAGGCGGAGTGCCGCGGCGTGGCGCAGCAGATCGGCCGCGGCGCGATCGGTGTCGGGCTGGACGTGACGCGGCAGGACTCGATCGATGCGATGGTCGCGGCGGTGGTGCGCGAGGCCGGACGGATCGACGTGCTGGTGAACAATGCCGGCGTGTTCGACATGGGGCCGCTGCTGGACGTTGCCCGCGACAGCTATCACCGCGTGTTCGCGGTGAATGTCGAGGGGCTGCTGTTCACCTTGCAGGCGGTGGCGCGGCAGATGGTGAAGCAGGGGGAGGGCGGCAAGATCGTCAACTTCGCCTCCCAGGCCGGGCGGCGGGGGGAGCCGCTGGTCGCCGTCTACTGCGCCTCCAAGGCCGCCGTGATCAGCCTGACGCAGAGCGCGGGTCTGGCGCTGGCGAAGCAGCGCATCAACGTCAACGGCATCGCCCCCGGCGTGGTCGATACGCCGATGTGGGACCACGTCGATTCACTGTTCGCGAAATACGAGAACCTGCCGCTCGGCGAGAAGAAGAAACAGGTCGGTCTGGCCGTGCCGTATGGCCGGATGGGCCGCCCGGACGACATGGTGGGCGCGGCCGTGTTCCTCGCCAGCGCCGATGCCGACTACATCGTCGCCCAGACCCTGAACGTCGATGGCGGCAACTGGATGAGCTGAGCGCGGGTG
>JAKAZX010000042.1 GCA_021826485.1 Pseudomonadota bacterium
TCATCATAGCCGATGACGCAGCCGATGCGGCCCGGATGGGCGGCGGCGGCGGCGCGGAACCCGCCTTCCAGCGCCGCTTCCCCCGCGCCGAGCAGGGCGAGCTGCCCACCTTCCGCCAGCAGCACCGGCAGCGCCGCGAGCAGCAGGTCCATGCCCTTCTGCGCGGTCAGCCGGCTGACCACGGCGAACAGCGGCGCCGCCGGGTCGGCATCGAGGGCGAAGCGGGCTTGCAGCGCGGCACGGTTGGCGGCGCGGGCATCGAGGGTGGCGGCATCGTAGCGCGCCGGCAGCAGCGCGTCCGTTGCGGGGTTCCAGATCTGCGTGTCGATGCCGTTGAGGATGCCGCTGACGGCGGCGCCGCGCCCGCGCAGCAGCCCGTCGAGCGCCATCCCGTCGGCCGGCGTGCGGATCTCCGCGGCGTAGGTGGGGGAGACGGTGGTGATCCGGTCGGCGAACAGCAATCCCGCCTTGAGGAAGCCGATATTGCCGAAATACTCGACCCCGTTGAGCGCGAACGCCTCCGCCGGCAGGCCGAGCGCGGGCAGCAGCGCCGGCGGGAACACCCCCTGGAAGGCGAGGTTGTGGACGGTGAGCACGGTGCCGACGGGTGCGGCCGCGTCATAGTGCAGATAGGCCGGCACCAGCGCCGCCTGCCAGTCATGCGCATGCACGACGCCGGGTCGCCAGGACGCGAGCCAGCCTTCGGCGAGCGACGCGCCGACGCGCGCGAGCGCGGCGAAGCGCAGCGCATTGTCCGGCCAGTCGCGCCCGTCGGGGCCGAGATACGGATTGCCCGGCCGCGCATACAGATGCGGCGCGTCGAGCACCAGCAGATCGAGCCCGTGCGCGCTGCCGGCCAGCAACTGCGCGGGGGCGCCGAACAGATCGTCCCACCGCCACAGCGATTCCGCCGCCGTCAGCGCCCGCGTGACCGCGGGATAGCCGGGCAGCAGCGTGCGCACCCGCACGCCTTCCGCCCGCAGCGCCCCGGGGAGGGCGCCGGCGACATCGGCCAGACCGCCGGTCTTGACCAGCGGATAGGCCTCGGACGCGACCGAGAGAACGTCCACGCCGCGTCAGGGCTCCAGCCGTTCCATCATGGATTTGGTGATCAGGCAGACGCCCGATTCGGTGCGGCGGAACCGCTTCGCGTCAAGCTCCGGGTCCTCGCCCACCACCATGCCGGGCGGGATCTGCACGCCGCGGTCCACGATCACCTTCGACAGCCGCGCGCCGCGCCCGATATCGACATTCGGCAGGATCACCGCATGGTCGATCTGCGCGAAGGAATGCACGTGCACGCCGGTGAACAGCAGCGAGCGCGTCAGGCCGGCGCCGGAGACGATGCAGCCGCCGGAGACCAGCGAGGATACCGCCATGCCGCGCCGCCCGTCCGTATCGTGCACGAACTTGGCCGGCGCGGTCATCTCCGCATAGGTCCAGATCGGCCAGTCGCGGTCATAGAGATCGAGGTCTGGGACGATGTCGGTCAGGTCGATATTGGCCTGGTAATAGGCATCGACGGTGCCGACATCGCGCCAGTACGGCACCGATTCGGCGGTAGAGCGCACGCAGGACCGGGCGAACTGGTGCGCCATCGCCTTGCCCTCCCTGACCAGCTTCGGGATGATGTCCTTGCCGAAGTCGTGGCTGCTGTGCGGGTCGGCGGCGTCGGCGCGCAGCAGCTCGAACAGGAAGTTGGTCTCGAACACGTAGATGCCCATGCTGGCCAGCGCGGCATCCGGCTTGCCCGGCATCGCCGGCGGGTCCTTCGGCTTCTCCAGGAAGGAGATGATGCGGTCGTTCTCGTCGATATGCATCACGCCGAAGCCCACCGCCTCCATGCGCGGCACTTCCAGGCAGCCCACGGTCACGTGGGCGTTCGCCTCGACGTGCTGTTGCAGCATCGGCTCGTAGTCCTGCTTGTAGACATGGTCGCCGGCCAGCACGACCAGGAAGCGCGGGGCATAGCTCTCGATGATGTCGATGTTCTGATAGACCGCATCGGCCGTGCCCATGTACCACAGGGTTTCCGACACGCGCTGGCTGGCCGGCAGGATGTCGAAGCTCTCGTTGCGTTCGGGGCGGAAGAAGTTCCAGCCGCGCTGCAGATGGCGGATCAGGCTGTGCGCCTTGTACTGCGTCGCCACCGCGATCCGGCGGATGCCGGAGTTCATGGCATTGGACAGCGCGAAGTCGATGATGCGGGTCTTGCCGCCGAAATAGACCGCCGGCTTGGCGCGCAGGTCGGTGAGTTCCAGCAGCCGGCTGCCGCGGCCGCCGGCCAGCACATACGCCATCGCGTGCCGCGCCAGCGGCCCGCCGGGAGCGAGATAGGCATTCATCACGACGCGTCCTCCCTCATGCGTTTCGTTGCAGGCCGGGCGGATCGCCGGCGCATCATTCGCCCGCCCGCAGATAGATGGTGGCCAGCGGCGGCAGCAGCAACTCGGCCGACGCGGGCAGCCCGTGCGACGACACCGAAGCCGCCATCACGCGGCCGAGATTGCCCATGCCCGACCCGCCATAAGCAATCGCATCGGTGTTGAGAAGTTCCGTCCAGACCCCCGGTTGTGGCAGACCGATGCGATAGCCGTGGCGGGGCACCGGCGTCAGGTTGCAGACCACCGCGACCGGCGGCACGCCCGCGCCGCCCAGGCGCAGCCAGGCGAGCACCGACTGGTCCGCGTCATCGACCACGATCCAGCGGAACCCCTCCCCCTCGCAGTCGCGGGCATGCAGCGCAGGCTCCGTCCGGTACAGCCGGTTGAGGTCGCGCACGCAGTCCCGCACGCCGCGGTGCGGCGCGTGGTCCAGCAGGTGCCAGTCCAGTTCGCCGGCGAAGTTCCATTCCTGCCACTGGCCGAATTCCTGGCCCATGAACAGCAGCTTCTTGCCCGGATAGCCCCACATGAAGCCGTAATAGGCGCGCAGATTGGCGAAGCGCTGCCAGTCGTCGCCCGGCATGCGCATCAGGATCGAGCCCTTGCCGTGCACCACCTCGTCATGGCTCAGCGGCAGCACGAAGTTCTCGGTGAAGGCATAGAGCAGGCCGAACGTCAGGCGGTCGTGATGCCAGCGGCGGTGCACCGGGTCACGCCCGAAATACTCCAGCGTGTCGTGCATCCAGCCCATGTTCCACTTGAACCCGAAGCCGAGGCCGCCGGCATCCACCGGCTGCGACACGCCGGGCCAGGCGGTGCTTTCCTCGGCGATCGTCACGATGCCGGGATGCGCGGCATAGGCCAGCGTGTTGGCGTGCTGCATGAAGCCGACCGCGTCGCGGTTCTCGTTGCCGCCGTCGGCGTTCGGCAGCCATTCGCCGGGGCGGCGCGAATAATCCAGATACAGCATCGAGGCCACGGCATCGACGCGCAGCCCGTCGATATGGAACCGGTCGAGCCAGTAGAGCGCGCTGGCCGCCAGCACGTTCGACACCTCGCGCCGGCCGTAATCGTAGATCGCGGTGTTCCAGTCCGGATGGAAGCCGCGGCGCGGGTCGGGATGCTCGTACAGCGCCTCCCCGTCGAACTGCGCGAGGCCGTGCACGTCGGTCGGGAAATGCGCGGGCACCCAGTCGATGATGACGCCGATGCCGGCGGCGTGCGCGCGGTCCACCAGCCGCGCGAAGCCGGCCGGGTCGCCGAACCGTCGCGTCGGCGCGAACAGGCCGATCGGCTGATAGCCCCAGGACGCATCCAGCGGATGCTCGGTGATCGGCAGGAATTGCAGATGGGTGAAGCCGAGATCGGCGGCGTAGGGGATCAGCCGCGCGGCGATCTCGTCCCAGTTGAGGAAGCCGCCATCCGGGCCGCGCCGCCAGGACCCGAGATGGACCTCGTAGATCGACATCGGCGCCCGCCGCGCCTCCTGCCGCGCGCGCACCGCCAGCCAGTTGGCATCGGACCAGCGGAAATCATCGGTGCGCGCGACCACGGAGGCGGTGGAGGGCCGCAGCTCCGCGGCGTAGCCGAACGGGTCCGCCTTCAGCGGCAGCAGCGTGCCGTGCGCACCGACGATCTCGTATTTGTAGACGGTCGCCTCGGCGATGTCGGGGATGAAGATCTCCCACAGCCCGCTGTCGATGCGCTTGCGCATGGCATGACGGCGCCCGTCCCAACTGTTGAAGTCGCCGACGACGGAAACGCGCCGCGCCCGCGGCGCCCAGACCGCGAAATGCACGCCCGCCACGCCCTCATGCGTCATCACATGCGCGCCGAGCTTCTCATACAGGCGCCGGTGCGTGCCCTCCACCAGCAGATGCTCGTCGAGCGGGCCGAGCACCGGCCCGAACGCGTAGGGATCGCGGAAGGTCCAGCGGCTGTCGGCGCGCGTCGCGTGCAGGCGATAGGGAAAGCGCGACGTGCGGCGGGGCAGCAGCGCCTCGAACACGTCGGACATGCCGTGCCGCTCCAGCCGCGCGATCGGCGCGCCGCCGTCGTCGATCGCGCTGACCGTGTCTGCGCCGGGCACGAAGGCGCGCAGCACCATCCCCGCCGCGGCGGCCGGGGCGGCGCGGTGCAGGCCGAGGACGCCGAACGGATCGGGATGCCGCGCATCGCCGATCGCCGCCACGTCCTCGTCGCTCAACTGCCACGGGGACGTGTTCATGGGCGCTCTCCTCAGATGCGGCGTTGCGCCAGCCGGCGGCGCGGGCGGACGGCGGCGCGGGGGTCGCGCACGCTCACGGCTCCGCCGCGGCGGGAACACCCCAGATTTCGCCGGCGTATTCGCGGATCGTGCGGTCGGAGGAGAACCAGCCGACATTGGCGGTGTTCACCACGCTCGACCGCCACCACGCCGCCCGGTCGCGCCAGCGCGCCGCCACCTGCCGCTGCATCGCCGCATAGGCGTCGAAATCCGCCGACACCATGAAGTGATCGTGATAGGTCAGCACATCGACCAGCTCGCGATACCGGTCCGGCTCCTCGGGGGAGAACACGCCCGAGCCGATCTCGTCCAGCACCTCGCGCAGGCCCGGCGATGCGGCGATCGCATCCGTTGCGTCGATCCCGCGGGTCTCGCGCCGCCGCTCCACCTGCTCGGCGGTCATGCCGAAGATGAAGATGTTGTCGTCGCCCACCCGCTCCTTGATCTCGACATTGGCGCCGTCCAGCGTGCCGATGGTCAGCGCGCCGTTCAGCGCCAGCTTCATGTTGCCGGTGCCGGAAGCCTCCATCCCGGCGGTGGAAATCTGCTCCGACAAATCGGCCGCCGGGATGATCGCCTCCGCCAGGCTGACATTGTAGTTCGGCAGGAACACGACCTTCAGCAGCCCGCGCAGCGTCGGGTCGTTGTTGACGACGCGGCCGACATCGTGGATCAGCTTGATGATCAGCTTGGCGCGATGGTAGCTGGCCGCCGCCTTGCCGGCGAAGATGCGCACGCGCGGCACCCATTCGCGCATCGGCTGCGAGCGCATGGCGCTGTACAGCGCCACCGTCTCCAGGATGTTGAGAAGCTGGCGCTTGTATTCGTGGATGCGCTTGATCTGCACGTCGAACAGCGCGTCCGGATCGACCTGCACCTGCACGCGCTCGGCGATCAGGTTGGCCAGTGCCACCTTGTTGGCGCGGCGGACCGCGATCAGCCGGTCGTGCAGCGCGGTGTCGTCGGCATGGGCGGCGAACCGGGTGAGCGCGCCGGCATTGTCCATCACCTCCGGCCCGACCACCTCGGCGAGCACCGCGGTCAGGCCGGGATTGGCCTCGAACAGCCAGCGGCGGAAGGTGATGCCGTTGGTCTTGTTGGTGATGCGGTCGGGGAACATCGTGTTCAGATCGCGGAACACGGTTTCCCGCATCAGGTCGGTGTGCAGCGCCGACACGCCGTTGACCTTGTGCGAGCCGAGGAACGCCAGCACGCCCATGCGCACCCGCCGCCCCGCGCTCTCGTCGATCAGCGAGACCGAGGAGAGCAGGGCGTCATCGAGATGCCCGGCGGCGCGCAGGCTGTCCAGGTGCAGCCAGTTCATCAGATAGATGATCTGCATGTGGCGCGGCAGCAGCCGCTCCAGCAGCGGCACCGGCCAGCTTTCCAGCGCTTCCGGCAGCAGCGTGTGGTTGGTGTAGGACAGCGTCGCGACGGTGATCCGCCATGCCTCCACCCAGGGCAGGTCGTGCACGTCCATCAGCAGGCGCATCAGCTCCGGCACCGCGATCGAGGGGTGCGTGTCATTGAGCTGGATCGCCGCCTTGTCGGGCAGCGTGCGGATGTCCTTGTGCTGGCGCACATGCCGGCGCAGCAGGTCCTGCAACGAGGCGGAGGTGAAGAAATACTCCTGCCGCAGCCGCAGCTCCTGCCCCGCCGCGGTCTCGTCGCTCGGGTAGAGGATCTGCGAGATGGCGTTGGCGCGGGCGCGTGACGCCAGCGCGCCGACGTGATCGCCGCGGTTGAACGCATCCAGCTTCAGCGGATCGGGCGCGCGCGCCGACCACAGGCGCAGCGTGTTCACGTGCTTGCCGCGCCAGCCGACGACGGCGGTGTCGTAGGCCTGCGCATCGACGATCTCGGCAGGATGCCAGACATGGCGGGTCGAGCCGTCGGCGCCGGTGATCGCCTCCACCGTGCCGCCGAAGCCGACGGCGAAGCTCACCTCCGGCCGCTCGAATTCCCACGGGTTGCCGAAGTTCAGCCAGTTCTCGGGGAATTCGTGCTGCCAGCCGTCCTTGATGACCTGCTGGAACAGGCCGTGATTGTAGCGGATGCCGTAGCCGTAGGCGGCGATCGACAGCGTCGCCATGCTCTCCATGAAGCAGGCGGCGAGCCGGCCGAGGCCGCCATTGCCGAGGGCGGCGTCCGGCTCGATCTGCCGCAGCCGGTCCAGATCGACGCCGAGTTCGCCGAGGGCCGCGCGCATCGGGTCGGTCAGGCCGAGATTGTTCAGGCTGTCCAGCAGCAGCCGCCCGATCAGGAATTCCAGCGACAGGTAATAGACCCGCTTGCGCCCTTCGGCGTACATCGCGCGCGTGGAGGGGAACCAGCGTTCCACGATGCGGTCGCGCACGGTGAGTGCCACGGCGACGAACCAGTCGCGGTCGCTCGCCACGATCGGGTCCTTGCCGACCGCATAGGTCAGCTTCGCCACCACCGCGCGGCGCAGTGTGGCAATATCTTCATCCTGCGCCGGGAGTGCGATGCGCGCGACCGCGCCGCTGCTGGCAACCGTAGGGGGGACGCGGGCCTGGCTCATCGACACTTCCTGTCAGGATCGTCACGGCGGCCACGGCGGACGCCACCGCCGCGTTCAAGGCAAGCTTCGTTCCATCTCATCTCATAGCGGAAGCCCGCGCCGCTTGTCGATCCGGCAGCCGGGGCGGCAGGCGGGCCGGCGGATGGGACTATGCCGGCGGCGCGACATCGGCGATAGCGCACCGATGCAGCTTCCCGACCTGCCGGTTAACACGGCGCTGACCGCGCTCGCCGAAAGCCTCGCGGCGCGGCCGAACGCGCTGCTGATCGCCCCGCCCGGCGCCGGCAAGACGACCGTGGTGCCGCTCACGCTGCTCGCCGCACCCTGGCGCGGCGATGGCCGCATCGTGATGCTGGAACCGCGCCGGCTGGCGGCGCGCGCGGCGGCGACGCGGATGGCGGCCCTGCTGGGCGAGCCGGTCGGGGCGACCGTCGGCTACCGCACGCGCCTCGATGCCGCGGTGTCGGAGGCGACGCGCATCGAAGTGGTGACGGAAGGGCTGCTGATCCGCCGGCTGCAGGCCGATCCCGGCTTGGCCGGGGTCGCCGCGGTGATCCTGGACGAGGTCCACGAACGCGGGCTGGACGCCGATCTGGCGCTGGCGCTCTGCCGCGACCTGCAATGCGGGCTGCGGCCGGAACTGCGGCTGCTGGCGATGTCGGCGACCGCCGATGCGGCGCGGCTGGCGGTGCTGCTCGACGCGGCGGTGATCGAAAGCCCGGGGCACGCCCATCCGGTCACCGTCCAGCACGCCGCGCGCGACCTCGCGGCGCCGCGGGAGGTGGCCGAGGCGGTGGCCCGCGCGGTGCGCGCGGCGCTCGCCGACCATCCGGGCGACGTGCTGGCCTTCCTGCCCGGCATGGCCGAGATCCGGCGCGCCGCGGCGGCGCTGGCAGGCTGCGGGGCGGCGGTGCTGCCGCTGCACGGCGATCTGCCGCCCGCAGCGCAGGATGTCGCGCTGCGACCAGCCGCGGGCGGCGGACGGCGGGTCGTGCTGGCGACGTCCATCGCCGAGACCTCGCTCACGGTTCCCGGCGTGCGCATCGTGGTCGATGGCGGCTGGCGGCGCGCCCCGCGCGTCGATCCGGCGACCGGGCTGACCCGGCTGGTCACCGTGCGGATCAGCCGCGCCGCCGCCGCCCAGCGCGCCGGCCGCGCCGGGCGGGAGGCGCCGGGGGTGGCGATCCGGCTGTGGACGCCGGCGCTGCATCGCGGCCTCGGCGAGTTCGACCCGCCGGAAATCGCGCAGGCGGACCTGTCCGGCCTGCTGCTGGACTGTGCCGCGTGGGGCGCCGCGCCCGCCGCGCTGCCGTTCCCCGACCCGCCGCCGCCCGGGGCGCTCGCCGCCGCCGCCGCGCTGCTCGGCGCGCTGGGCGCGCTGGACGCCGCCGGGCGGATCAGCGCGCTCGGCCGGCGGATGGTGCGGCTGGGCGCGCATCCGCGGCTGGCCGCCATGATGCTGGCCGCGGACGGCCCGGCGGAGGCGGCGCTCGCCGCCGAGTTGGCGGCGGTGCTGGAGGAGCGGGATCCGCTGCCCGGGCCGGACGCGCCGGCCGACATCACGCTCAGGCTGGGCGCCCCGGCGCTGCGCCGCGCCGCCGCCCGCTACCGAAGCCGGCTGGGCGGTGCGGCGGCGCCGGCGGGCGATGCCGGGCGGCTGCTGGCGGCGGGGTTTCCCGACCGCATCGCCCAGCGGCGCGGCGAACCCGGCAGTTTCCGGCTGGCCGGCGGCGGCGGCGCCCGGCTGCCGGCCACCGACGGCCTTGCCCGCGCGCCGCTGCTGGCGGTGGCCAGCCTGGACGGCAAGGGCCGCATCCGCCTCGCCGCCCCGCTCGATCCGGCGGCGCTGCCGGACAGCCTCGCGGCGCGCGTGACCGAGAGCGTGGAGACCGCGCTCGACCCGGTGTCGGGCGCGGTGCTGGCGCGCCGGCGGCGGCGCCTCGGCGCACTGGTGCTGGCCGACCGCACCGAGCCGGCCGACCCGGCCGAGACCGCCGCCCGGCTCGCCGCCGCCGCGCCGCTGCCCTGGAGCGAGGCGGCGCGGCAGGTGCAGGCGCGCGTCGCCATCATGCGCCGGCTGGAACCAGATGCCGGCTGGCCCGATCTGGACGATGCGGCGCTGGCGGCGGACCGCGACTGGCTGGCCGCGCATCTGCACGGCCTGACGCGGCTGGCGGAGGTGGCGCGGCTCGATCTGGCCCTGGTGCTGCGCGCGCGGCTGACGCCCGCGCAGGCGGCGGCGCTGGACCGTGCGCTGCCGTCCGCGCTCGACCTGCCGGGCGGGCGGGCGGCGGTGGACTACACCCAGCCGGTGCCCCTGGCCGCGGCGCGCGCGCAGCATTATTACGGGCTGCGGGAGACGCCGCGTCTCGCCGGCGGGCGGGTGGCGCTGCGGCTGGCCCTGCTGTCGCCGGCCGGACGGCCGGTTGCGATCACCGGCGACCTCGCCGCGTTCTGGCGCGGCGCCTGGCAGGAGGCACGGAAGGACATGCGCGGCCGCTACCCGAGGCACGACTGGCCCGAGGACCCGGCCGGCGCGGCGCGGCGCCGGCCTTGACGCAATCTTGTTCCGCGCGCCGGCTGCCGCCATTTCTACAATGCCCGAGCGAGACGAGGAGCTCTGCCATGCCGGCCCATCGACGCGGCGCCCTTGCGCCGGTTCTGCTGGCGCTGATGCTCGCCGCCGGCCCCGCCGCGCGCGCCGCCGGCCCGGACAGTTTCGCCCCGATGATCCGCCGCGTGCTGCCGGCGGTGGTGAACATCCGCATCACCGAGACGGTGACGCCGCAGGACGACCCGTTCTCCTTCCTGCCGCCCGAACTGCAGCAGCAGTTCCGCGAGCGCTTCCACCAGCGCAAGGAGAAGATGCAGGGCGCCGGTTCGGGCTTCATCATCGACCCGTCCGGCTTCATCGTCACCAACGACCACGTGGTCGGCAAGGCGGACCAGATCACCGTCGATCTGGCTGACGGCACCGAACTGCCGGCGCGCGTGGTGGGCACCGACGAGCTGACCGACGTGGCGCTGATCCGCGTCAAGGCGGACCGGCCGCTGCCCTATGTCGCCTGGGGCGACAGCCGCGGCGTCGAGGTGGGGGACTGGGTGGTGGCGGCCGGCAATCCGTTCGGCCTCGGCGGCTCGATTTCGGCCGGGATCGTTTCGGCGCGCGGGCGCGACATCGGCGCCGGCCCGTTCGACGACTTCATCCAGATCGACGCGCCGATCAATCCCGGCAATTCCGGCGGCCCGGTGTTCAACGAACAGGGCCAGGTGATCGGCGTCGATACCGCCATCGCCTCCCCCACCGGCGCCTCGGTCGGCATCGGCTTCGCGATCCCGTCGGAGATCGCGAGCCGCATCGTCGCCGACCTGCGCGAGCACGGCCGGGTGGAGCGCGGCTGGCTCGGCGTTTCGGTGCAGGACCCCTCGGCGAACGAGGATCGACATGGTCCGTCCGGCGTGCTGATTGCGGCGGTGGAGCGGAATGGCCCGGCCCTGCGCGCCGGGCTGCGTGCCGGCGACATGGTGACCGCGGTGAACGGCCAGCCGGTGGACAATGCGCGCGGCCTGATCCGCCAGATCGCCCAGGCCGCCCCGGGCAGCCAGGTCCGGTTGACCCTGCGCCGGCAGGGGCGCGAGATGGAGCTGAACATAACCGTCGGGCAGCGCCCGAGCGGACAGGGGTGAGACGCAAGCATGCGGATCCTGGTGGTGGAAGACGACAAGGACGTGGCCGGCTTCGTGGTGAAGGGTCTGCGCGAGGCCGGGCACGTCGTCGAGCACGCCGATAACGGCCGCGACGGCCTGTTCATGGCGGCCAGCGAGAATTTCGACGCGATCGTGCTGGACCGCATGCTGCCCGGCGGCATCGACGGGCTGCGGCTGCTGGAGACGCTGCGGGGCCAGAACAACAACACCCCGGTCCTGTTCCTGTCCGCGCTCGCGCAGGTGGACGACCGGGTGCGGGGGCTGAAGGCCGGCGGCGATGACTACCTGACCAAGCCGTTCGCCTTCGCCGAGCTGCTGGCGCGGGTGGAAGCGATGGCCCGGCGCGGGAAGGGCGAGGGGCCGACCACCAAGCTGGTCGTCGGCGACCTGGAAATGGACCTGCTGTCGCGCGGGGTGAAGCGCGCCGGCCAGCGGATCGACCTGCAGCCGCGCGAATTCCGGCTGCTGGAGTTCCTGATGCGCCATGCCGGCCAGGTGGTGACCCGCACGATGCTGCTGGAAGGCGTCTGGGACTACCATTTCGATCCGCAGACAAACGTCATCGACGTGCATGTCTCGCGGCTGCGCCAGAAGGTGGACAAGCCGTTCCCGACGCCGATGATCCATACCGTCCGTAACGCCGGCTACATGCTGCGGCCGGAACAGCCGTGATAACCCGCGGTCCGTAGCCCGGAGGAGGCGACGTGCCGCAACTGCCCGCTCCGCCGCCTGCCCACCGTTCCCTGCTGGCGCTGCGCCGCCCGCTGATGCGCTCGGCCGGCGTGCGGTTCGGGGTGATCTATGCGGTCGTGTTCGCCCTGGGCACGCTGGCGCTGGCGGTGTTCCTGTGGTGGTCCACCGCCGGCCTGCTCGACCGGCAGACCGACACCGCCATCAACGCCGACACCCAGGGCCTGCAGGAACGCTACCGCGAAGGCGGGCTGCCGGCGCTGGTCGCGACGATCGAGCAGCGGCTGGCCGGCAATGTCGATGACGATGCGATCTACCTGCTGGTGGACCCTTCCTTCCACCGGCTGGTCGGCAACCTGTCCGGCTGGCCGCCGGCCTTCCACGGCGAACAGGCCTGGTACGACGTGGCGGTGGAACGGGCCGGGCGGCGCGGCATGGCGCGGCTGCACCGGTTCGATCTGGCCGGCAATTTCCACCTGCTGGTCGGGCGCGACGTGGAGGTGCACGCGCAGATGGCGCGGCTGCTGACCGATGCGCTGCTGTGGGCGGCCGGGATCGCCCTGCTGCTGGGCACGATCGGGGCGCTGGCGGTGCGCGGGCTGTTCCGCATGACGCTCGCCGACGTGTCGGCGACCGCGGCGGCGATCAGCGCCGGGGACCTGACCCGGCGGGTGCGCGTCAGCGGCCGCGGCGACGAGTTCGACCGGCTGGCAGACACCATCAACGACATGCTGGACCGGATCGGCCGGCTGATGGACGGGGTGCGCCAGGTCTCGAACGCGATCGCCCACGACCTGCGCACGCCGATCGCGCGCGCCCGCGCCCGGCTGGAGGACGCCACCGCCCATGCCGCCTGCGAGGCCGACCTGCGCGCCGCGATCGAGCGGGCGGAGGCCGATCTCGACGGCGTGATCGCGATCTTCCAGGCGCTGCTGCGGATTGCCGAGATCGAGGCGGGGGCGCGCCGCTCCGCCTTCGCCGACCTCGACCTCGCGCCGCTGCTGCTCGACCTCACCGATCTCTACGCCGCCGCGGCGGAGGAGCGGGGGCAGCGGCTGCAACCGGACGTGCCGGACCATCTGCCGGCCTTTGGCGACCGCGACATGATCCAGCAGGCGGTCGCCAACCTGCTGGACAATGCGCTCAAATTCTCCCCGCCCGGGGGCACCATCCACATCGCGGCGGGCACCGATCCGGCGCAGGGCGTCTTCATCACCATCGCCGATCAGGGCCCCGGCATCCCCGAAAGCGACCGCGAGCAGGCAACCCAGCGCTTCTTCCGCGGCGAGAGCGCGCGCAGCACGCCGGGCAGCGGCCTCGGCCTGTCGCTGGTGCAGGCGGTGGCCACGCTGCATGGCGGGGTGCTGCTGCTGGCCGACAACCACCCTGGCCTGGCGGCCACACTCACGCTGAATACGCGCGGCAAGCCGCGGGTGAACGCAACTTCATTCGCGGATCAGGCTGCCGCCGATGCCGGTGCGGCATAGTCGGGCAATGCGCGTCTACCGCACCCTGCTGCTCGTTGCTGCCCTGCTGGCGGTCGCCTCCGTCGCAGCGCAGCCGCAATCGCCCCCGCCGGCGCAGACCGGGGTGATGACGCAGGAACCGCCGACGGCGCAGCAGGGGGCGCTTACGGTCACCACCGACACCACCGCCTATTGCGACGACCTTGCCGACCGCATTGCCGCCGAACAGCGCGCCCACCCCGCCGCGGCAGTGCCCGAGGTGCGGGCGCTGGCCGAGGAGGGGCAGCACATGTGCGACAGCGGCCTGATCCGCGGCGGGCTGACCCGGCTGCGCCGGGCGCTGCTGATGCTGGAAAGCCAGAAATAGCCTCAGCCGTCGAGCGACACGGCGAGCCGGTCGAGCAGCCACCGGGTACCGTGCTCGCGCATTCCGGCATCCTCGAAGCCGTCCAGGAAGGCCCCGTGCTCGGTGATGGTAAGGTGGGTGCCCGCCCCCTCCGGCCGCAATTCCACGGTGGCGAGGCTGGCGGAGATCTTCCGCGCGTCCAGCCGCATCTCATAGAGGTAGATCAGCCGCGCGTCCGGCACGACGTCGCAATAGGTTGCCTCGAAGCAGGACACCATTCCGGTCGTCCAGCGTACCTTCATCCGCTCCGTCCCGCCGGGGCGCACGTCCATCGCGCGGTCCAGCACCTCCACCCCCTCACCGCCGCCGAACCAGCGCGCCTTGGCCGCGGGATCGGTGAAGGCACGGAACACCAGCGCCGGGGCGGCGTCATAGCGGCGGGACAGCGTGAAGCTGCCATGCACAACGGAGCGGCCCTGTTCGGTGCAGAGGCGCCCGACCTCATCCGCCAGATTGTCGAGCGTGGTGCGCCAGCCCTCCGGCGCGCCGTCGATCGCGGCGTGGAAGCTGGTGTCGAAGATTTCGTAGGTCTGGTGAACCACGACGCGCGTGCCCATCCGCTCGGTCTCGAAGGTCACGGTGGTGTGGGCGGTGAAGCGCACCGTCCCGCCCACCTCGGCGCCGCCGTGGAAGGTCAGCCGCTCCGGCGGCGCGATCTCCCCGAACGCGCCGCGGGACCAGAACTCGTTCCCGTCCGGCGCCCGCATGCAGACCGCGAACACGCCGCCGGGACGGAAATCGACCTCGGCGGCCGGAACGGTGAAGCCGGCCGGGCAGAACCAGCGCCTGACGTGCTCGGCGCTGCTCCAGGCGCGGAACACCAGTTCGCGCGGGGCGGCGAAGCTGCGCGCGACCGTCACGCTCCGCTGCGCCGCGCCGGCGCCGTCATTTTCCTGCGTCATCGCCTTCTCCCTGTTGCAGTTCATCGAGATATTCGCCGAGCCGGTCCAGCCGCTGCTGCCATTCGCGCCGGCGGGCATCGAGCCAGGCTTCGACCAGGCCGAGCGCCTGCGGCTCGATCCGGCACATCCGCACGCGGCCGACCTTCTCCGTCACCACCAGCCCGGAGCTTTCCAGCACGGCGAGGTGTTGCAGCACCGCCGGCAGCGACATGGCGGCCGGGCGGGCCAGCACGCCGACCGGTGCCGGGCCGCGCGCCAGCCGCTCCAGCATCGCCCGCCGCGTCGGATCGGCGAGGGCGTGGAAGGCCCGATCGAGGGCGGCTGATTGATTAAGCATTTCCTTAGCTATCAGCCGGCGAACGGATAAGCAAGAACTTTAGTGTTGCCCGAACGCGCACCGGGCGGGACACCGGTGCAACAATCTGCGATACCGGGGACGCGGCAGCGGGAGGCACGGGCATGAGCGACACCGCACGGCTTCTGCACCAGGGCATCGCGAGCCTGCTGGATGCTGAGTGGGGTGGCGGCCTGAATGCCGGCCAGCGCACCGCCGCGGCGGCCGAGGCGGCGGTGCTGGCCGAGGCAGCGGCAGCGCTGCGCCCGCTGCTCGGCGCCCAGGACGGACCCGACGGGCTGGCCCGCGCGATCGGCCCAGGCTGATGGCCCCGCCGCTGCACCGGACCGGCTTGGCCGCCCTGGCGGCGACACTGCGCGGCGGGGGCGTCACCGCCCGCTTTGTCACCGACGCGACGCTCGCGCGGGCGGGGGCGCTCGATCCCGTGCTGCATGCGCTGGTCACGTGCTGGCCGGAACAGGCGCGCGCACGGGCCGACGCGCTCGACCGGGCCGCGCCGGACGGCAGCGTGCTGCGTGGCGTGCCGCTGGCGCACAAGGACATCTTCGCCCGCCCCGGCCGCCAGCCCGGCTGCGGCGTGCCGGGCACCGAGGCCGGGCTGCACCTGCCGCCCTTCCGGGCGCTGGCGCGGCTGGCGGCGGCGGGCAGCGTCGAGATCGGCGCCGCCAGCCTCGCCGAATACGCGCTCGGCATCACCGGCACCAACGCCTTCCTGGGCAATGCCGGCAATCCGTGGAACCCCGCCCATTGCGCCGGCGGATCGTCCAGCGGCTCGGCGGTCGCGGTGGCGGCGGGGCTGGCCTGGGGGTCGCTCGGCACCGATACCGGCGCGTCCTGCCGCGTGCCGGCGAGCTTCTGCGGCGTGGCCGGCCTGAAGCCC
>JAKAZX010000465.1 GCA_021826485.1 Pseudomonadota bacterium
GGCGCCGAGCCGCTGGGCCTGCTGCGCTGGGCGGATATGCCCTATGACGGGCTGATCCGGGCGCTGGAATCCCGCTTCGCCGGCGTGGGGGAGGCCGAGAATACCGCGCTCTTCACCACCGCCGTCAGCGGCGGCCGGGCCGAATACTGCACCCGCGACCGGCGCGGCGACATGATGTTCATGCGTGCCTTCATCTACGAGGACGAGATGGCGTTCGACGCCATGTTCGCCTCCGCCTGCCGCCGGCTGCGCTTCCTGACCCGCAAGCTGATCGAGGACCTGGAACGCGGCAGCAAGATCTTCGTCTATCGCCTGACCGACCGGGCCCTCGCCGAGGCCGAGCTGGACCGGCTGCACCGCGCGGTTCGCGGCTACGGGGACAACACGCTGCTCTATGTGCGGCTGGCCGATGCGGCGCATCCCTCCGGCACCGCGCTGCGCGCCGCGCCGGGGTTGCTGGTGGGCTACATGGACCGGTTCAAGATGTCGCCCGAGGGCGTGCTGTCGGCCGCGCCCGCCACAGCTTCATGGCTGGCGGTCTGCCGGGCAGCCTATGCGCTCTGGACCGGCTCGGGCTGAGCCGCCGCCAGCCGCGCCGCGTTCACGCACACTTCCAGCCAGGGTTCCAGCGACAGCTCCGGCACCCGGTCGGGCGGAGCGAATTGGTCGATATGGCCGCATAGCAGGCCGTCGGCGGTCTCGATCACCGTGCCGGGGGGACGATCCGGCGTCGCGGGCACCACATAGAGCAGCCGCGCCTGGGGGGCGTGCCGGCGCAATGAGGTCAGCACCGGCAGCACCTCCGCCTGGGTCAGCGGGTCATTGCGCTTGATGACGAAAATCTTGTCCCCGTTGGTCAGGTCCTCGAGCAGCTTGCGGCGCAGGAACTTGAGCCGGGTGGCCTGCTGGGCGATCAGATCGGCCTCCACCACGTCGCCCGGATGCAGGAAGGTATGGAACACCAGCCCGAACGAGCGGTCGCGCAGGACGTATTCGGGCTTGGTGCCGTCCTCCAGCCAGAACTCCATGTTTTCCGGCTCGCCGAGCCCGTCGAACCCGGCATCCAGCGCGCGCAGCAACTGGTCGAGCGTGATGTTGGAGAACCGCAGCAGGCCCAGCGGCTCCGCCCCGCAGCGGCGCTGCACCAGGCCGAATTCGCAGTTGTCGCCCAGGCTCTCGAACCGCAGCACGAACTGGGCGGCGGGCAGGCCGATCAGGCTGCCGATGTCGGCGGCGATTACGCCCCCCGCGCCGGTGATGCCGCGGGGCGCGGCGGTCGCCGACGTCCGCGACAGGCGGAGGCGGCGAAACGAGAAGGCGAGCATCCGCTGATCGTCGGGATGTCCGTGGCTGGCGGGGGCGGCGGCGTCCGGGTGCAGGAAGGTGATCCGCACCGGCCCCTGCCCGGCCAGCACCGTGGCCGGAACGCGAAACGCCAGAGTGCGCACATGGTCCACCGAAGCCACCCCCAGCGGCACCCCACGGGCCAGCACCGCCAGCCGCTGCGCGGCCAGCTGCGGTGGGTGCAGGTAGGGCGCGAGCATCACCTCCAACACGCAATCGGCCTCGCCGCCGGGATGGTCGAGCCAGAGCTCGCTCTGGCTGCCCATCGACCAGCGATACCCCAGTTCGTCGCCCGACCAGCCGGCGCCCAGATGGTGCCGGTCGGTGCCGTCCTGGCCGAATGCGATCTCTGTTACGTCCACCATCGTCGCCTTCAGTGCTCGTACTCGAATGCGTCCAGCATGTCCCCGAATTCGCGGGCGAAGGCAATGATTTCCTCGGCCGGCAGTTCCCGGCGCCATCGCCCGACCGAGGCTTCCGGGCTGGCGGCGGTGCCGTGGCCGGCGAACAGCCCGGCTTCGGCCATCGGCGCCAGGGCCAGCGGCGCACCAAGCCCCAGGAACGCCGTCAGCCGCGCCTGACTGGCCGCGCCGGCGGCGATCAGGTCCTCGTAGCGCAGGATCAGCACGGACGGGTCATCCGCGGCGCGAATGGCGCCCAGCGCGTCGCGGGTGATGCGCATCATCTGCCGCGCATACCCGGGATCGGTGCGCCAGAAGGCGCGATAGGAGAGGAACACGTCCCGCGGGTCGCGGACCAGCACCACCTCCCGCAGGTCCGGCCACAGCAGGCGGGCGAAGCTGCGGATCGGGTCGAACACGCTGGTCTTCTCGGCGAAGTAAGCCGGAGCGGCTTGGCCGGCGGCGGCGGCAAGGCGGCGGTAGAACCGTTCGACGATGTCGCGGAACGCCGCGGCCAGGATGCTACCCGCGGTATCGGCGAAGAAGTCGAAGAACGCGCGGCGGGGACGCAGGATCTCCTCGAAATCATGGTGGCAATACGGGTTCAGGCCCAGCGTGTAGGGGTCGTCGAAGATCTTGTCCGGCGTGACCGACCGTTCAGGGTTCCCGGGCGCGGTCAGCACGTCGAACGCCTTGGCATAATAGGTGATGAGCTTGAGCTCGAACGGCGGCTGGTTGGCCAGCACGACCTGCGGATGCCCAAGCAGGCGGCGCATCAGCAGCGTGGAGCCGGCGCGGCCCGAGGAAGTGACGAGCAGCGGCAGCATCCCGGCCGGTGCCCGAGGGGGACGCGCCGCAAGGACGAACTCGGCGCCCGGGCAGCGGTTATGGGTGCCCGGCTCCTCGACGACGATGTGCCAATCGCGCAGCAGCGAGAGCGGTCGGGAAAAAAAATGGGTAAACCCATGCGCGCCGTCGCCGTGCTTGCCGGTGCGGGCCAGATCGGGGCGCGGCTGATCGGCCGGCAGCGCGCCGTCCGCGGCGCCATCCACCAGGACCTCCAGCGTCACCCGACGCGCCGGGTCGCCCGGGTCGGAGACCCACCCGCTGACGCAATAGTGTTCTGCGATGTCGATATGTCCGTCCAGCATCCGCCGCTTCCGCAAATCGCTCGCAGTTTAGCGGGTTCCGTCCGGCGCGTCAGCATTCCTGCTTGGCGCCCGGCGCCGGTTTGGGCATGCTGCGCCGCACCCTCGGACCCCGCCCCATGCGCCACCTCCCCCCTCCCCCGCCCGAGTTCCGCGCCCGCCTCGCCGCCCTGCCGGAAGACCCGCGCGCGGCGTG
>JAKAZX010000043.1 GCA_021826485.1 Pseudomonadota bacterium
CGCGTGCAGCCGGAAGCGCACGCGCGAGCCTTGCGCATACAGCACCGCCTTCACCCCGGCGAACAGCGTCTGCGCGACCCGCCCCGGCGCCAGCGCATCGCCGGCGGCATCGAGCGTGCAGCCCATCGCCAGGATCGCGGCAGCGCCCGCGCCGGCGATCTCAAAGGTCAGCAGCCCGTCCGTCACCTCGGAGGCGAACCCCTCCGGCGCTGCCGCGGCGCCGACCAGCAGCGCGCGGTCCAGCGCCAGCCACAGCCAGTACGGCGCCTCGCCCCGGCGCTCGTTCGGCGCCAGATCGGGCCGCCCCTCCGAGACCAGGAACATCCGGCCCGGCGTGATCAGCCGGATCGTCACACCGTCGCCCTGCGCCGCCGGGTCGGCGGCGCCGAGCTGATCGGCGGCGGTGCGATGCACCAGATCAGCCATGCAGCCGCTCCCCCGCCGGATCGAAGAACACCGGCGAACACAGGCGCGCGCGGGACAGGTGCCCGAGGTGATACAACTCCACCGTCTCCCCCGCCGCCGCCCGCGCGCGTCCCCGCTCGATCATGCCGAGCGCGATGCCGCGGCCGAGCGCCGGCGAATGCACGCTGGTGGTGATCCAGCCGATGCTGCGCCGCTGGCCATCCGCCGTGTGCTCCACGGCATGCGCGCCGACCGCGGGCGGCGCCGCCGGGTCGTCGGGCAGCAATCCGACGAACTGCCGCCGGTCCTCGCGCAGCGCATCGGGCATCAGCAGCGAGCGCTTGCCGACGAAATCGACCGGCTTCGCGCGCAGCGGCCCGGACATGCCGATATCGCCGGGCAGCGTCATGCCGTCGGTATCCACGCCGATCAGGATATAGCCCTTCTCGGCCCGCAGCAGCGACGATGTTTCGACCCCGTACGGCGTGATGCCGTGCGGCGTACCCTCCGTCAGCAGGCGTTGCAGCAGCGCCGGGCCGTAGCCGGCGGGAAGCGAAACTTCGTAGCTCCGCTCACCTGAAAAGCTGACGCGTGCGATGCGCCCCGGGATGCCGGCGATGCCGCCCTGCGCAATCGCCATGTGCGGCAGCGCGGTATCCGACAGGTCGATGTCGGTCAGCCTTGCCAGCACGTCGCGCGCGCGCGGCCCGGCAATGGCGAATGTACACCACGCGGCGGTCACGTCATGAAACGCGACGCGCATCGCCGGGCACTCGGTCTGCCGCCACGCTTCCAGCATCGCCAGCACGCCCTGCGTGTGGCTCGATGACGGCGACAGCAGATAGCGGTCCGGCGCGAGGCGCGTCACCACGCCGTCGTCATAGATGATGCCGGTCTCGCGCAGCAGCAGCGCATAGCGGATGCGGCCCGGCTTCAGGTTCGCCACCTCGTTGTAATAGACAATGTTGAGGAACGCCGCCGCATCCGGCCCGCCGACCACGATCTTGCCGAGGCTGGAGGCATCGAACAGCCCGACGCCCGCCCGCGTCGCCGCGGCCTCGCGCCGGATCGCCTGCGCCGCCGTCTCGCCCGCGCGCGGATAGCAGGCCGGCCGCATCCAGCCGCCATATTCGCGAAACTCCGCGCCCAGGGCTGCATGGTCGCGATGCGCCGGCAGCCGCCGCCAGGGCGAGAACAGCCGCCCGTGCCGCAGCCCGGCCAGCGCCCCGAACGGGACCGGCGTATAGGGCGGACGGAACGTCGTCGTCCCCACCTCGGGGATTGCCCGCCCGGTCGTCTCGGCCAGGATCGCCAGCCCGTTGACGTTGCTGGTCTTGCCTTGGTCGGTCGCCATGCCGAGCGTGGTGTAGCGCTTCAGATGCTCGACGGAGCTGTAGTTCTCCCGCGCGGCCAGCACGATGTCCTTGGATGTCACGTCGTTCTGCAGGTCCACCCACTGGCGCGCGCGGCGGATCGGCACGCGCCAATGGGCGCGGATCGGCGTGGCAGGCGGGTCGGGTTCGCAGTGCGGGGCGGCGATCGTCACCCGCGCGCCGAGGGCGGCGGCGGCGTCGGTGCCGGCCGCGTGCCCTTCCACCAGCGCCGCGGCGATGCTCTCGGCGGCGATCACGTGCAGATCCGGCGGGCAGCGGTCGGGCAGGAAGGCGGCGCGCCCGTCATCCCAGCGCAGCGAGCCGCGCGCCTGGCTCAGCAGATGCAGGGACGGCGACCAGCCGCCCGACACCGCCAGCAGATCGGCCGGCACGCGCATGACGGCTTCGCGCGGCGAGGTGGCGTCTTGCGGGCCGAGATCGACCAGCCGCACCCCGTCGCGCCCGATCGCGCGCAGCGGCACCGCCCCGGGCAGCACGCGGATGCCGGCCGTGATCGCCGCCTCGGCGGCCGGCGGCAGGTCCGGCCGCAGATCGGCGACCATCACCGCCGCCCCGGCCGCACGCAGCGCCAGCGCGACCGCGTAGGCGGAATCGTTGTTGGTCGCGACCACCGCCTGCTCGCCGGCGCGCACGCCGTAGAGGCGGAGATATTGCATCACCGCATCGGCCGACATCACCCCCGGCCGGTCGTTGTCGGGGAACACCAGCGGCCGTTCGATCGCGCCGGTGGCCAGCACCGTGCGCCGCGCCCGGATGGTCCACAGCCGCTCCCCGGCCCAGCCGGCCGGGGCGTCCGAGCGCCGCTCGACCATTCCCCAGGCGCCATGATCATAGGCGCCGAAGACAGTGGAGCGAGCGAAAATCCGTACGTTTCCGCGCCCGAGCGATGCCGAAACGGCATCGGCCCAGCGGTCGCCGTTTTCGCCATTTATGGTCGCGTTTTGCCAGAGGAGCGACCCGCCGGGCGCGCTCCGGTCGTCGGCCAGGATCACCGAAAGGCCGGATTCGCCCGCCGCCCGCGCCGCCGCCAGCCCGGCCGGCCCGCCGCCCACCACCAGCACGTCGCAATGCGCCGTAAGTGCCTGGAATCGCCGCGAATCCGGCGCGGTCGCGACGCGGCCGAGGCCGGCCATGGCGCGTATCCGCGGCTCATAGCGATGCCAGTCGGGGAAGAACGCCTTGTAGTAGAAGCCGGCGGGCAGGAACGGGTGCAGCAGATCGAGCGCACCGTACCGGTCATGCGCCACGTCCGGCCTTGCATTCACGCCGCGCGCGGCCAGTCCTTCGCGCAGTTCGACTGTGGTGGCCCGGGCGTCCGGCTCCTGCACCTCGCCGTGCTGCACGTCCACGATGGCGTTCGGCTCCTCCACCCACGCGCCATACAGGCCACGCGGGCGGTGATACTTGAAGCTGCGCCCGACGATGCGCACGCCATTGGCCAGCAGGGCGGAGGCGAGCGTATCCCCCGCCAGCCCCGCCAGCGCCCCGCCATCCCAGGTGAACCGCAGCGTGCGCCCCCGGTCGATCCGCCCGCCTTCGGCTAACCGCTTAGCGGTCATGGCTTTTCCGCCGACAGAATGGCATGCGTCACGGTGTCGCGCGTGAGCGTGAACCACTGGCCGCAACCATTTGTGTGGCACCAGTTTTCCCGGTGTGCGCCCTTCTCGTTGCTGCGCATGTAGAGGTAGTCCGCCCAGTCGGCATCCGTGACCGATTCGGCCGGTCCGGGGCGGATCACGGGTTCGCCGCCGTAGCTGAACTCCGGCTCCGCGCGCGGCCCGCACCAGGGGCAGGGGATCAGCAGCATGCCTGCGTTCTCAATGGGTTATGCCGGCGCCGGCGGCTTCGTCGATCAGCGCGCCGGTGGCGAAGCGGCCGAGATCGAACGGGGCGGAGATCGGGTGGTGCGCACCGGTGGCGATCGCATGGGCCAGGAAATATCCGCCGGCCGGCGTCGCCTTGAAGCCACCGGTGCCCCAGCCGCAGTTCAAATACAGATTGCCGACTGGGGAGGGGCCGAGGATCGGGCTGTAGTCCCACGGCACGTCCACGATCCCCGCCCATTGCCGCAGCAGCTTCAGGCGCCGGAAGGCCGGGAAGATTTCCAGCATTCCGGCGACGATGGTCTGCGTGGTCGGCAGGTTGCCGCGCTGTGCATAGGACGGATACAGGTCCAGCCCCGCCCCGAACACCAGCTCTCCCTTGTCGGACTGGGATATGTACATGCCGGTCGCCCAGGAACTGGCGACCGCGTGCAGCACCGGCTTGATCGGTTCGCTCACCATCGCCTGCAAGGCATAGCTGGTGATCGGCAGCCGGAACCCCGCCTTCGCCGCCAGCACGCCGCAATGGCCGGAGGGCGACAGGCCGACCGCCCCGGCGCTGACCGGCCCGCGCGTGGTCTCCAGCCCGATCACCTTGCCGCTGCGGATGATGAAGCCCGTCACCTCGCAATTCTGAATGATATCAACGCCCAACCCGTCGGCGGCGCGGGCGTAGCCCCAGGCCACGGCATCGTGCCGGGCGATGCCGCCGCGCCGCTGCACGAAGGCGCCGTGGATCGGATACCGCGCGTCGGGGCCGAAATTGGCCAGCGGCAGTTCGGCGCGCACCTGCTCGGCCGACAGCAATTCGGTGTCGATGCCGTTGATCTGCATGGCGTTCACCGCCCGCGCCATCATCTCCATGTCATGGTCGGAATGGCCGATGTAGAACACGCCGCGCTGGCTGAGCATGATGTTGTAGTTCAGCTCCTCGCTGAGCTGCTCGTACTGGCGGAGCGCGAAGTCGTACAGCGCGACACTTTGCGGGAAGAAGTAGTTGGAACGGACGATGGTGGTGTTGCGCCCGGTGTTGCCGCCGCCGAGCCAGCCGCGCTCCAGCACCGCGATGCGACCGACCTTGTGGCGTTTGGCGAGGTAGTAGGCGGCGGCCAGCCCGTGGCCGCCGCCGCCGACGATGACGGCATCGTAGCGCGGCTGCAACGGCGGCGACCGCCATGCGGCGGGCCACGCACGGTGGCCGGCAAGTCCCTGGCGCAGCAGCGAAGTGGCGGAATAGCGCATGCGATCAATCGGTCATCTGGGGGGAACGGCGGTGCAGCAGCGCCCGCCATAGCGGGCCGGCCACCCGCGCGCCAAGCTCGGCATGGCGCGGCGGGCCGGACGGGGCGGGGACGAAAGCGGACCGGCGGTCGCGCGGCACTTCCCCGCGCAGCAGCATGCGCGCCCCGGTGAACAGCCCCAGCGCCGCCAGCACCAGCGCCAGATAGCCGAACAGCCCCGCCGGCCCGGTCCGCCCCATCAGCAGCCCCGCCACCGAGGGACTGACCGAGGAGCCGAGCGACCAGATGAACAGCAGCCCGCCGCTTGCGGCCACATAGTCCCCGCGCTCCATCCGGTCGTTGGTCTGCCCGGCGCCGAGCCCGTACAGCGGCGCGGTCAGCCCGGACAGGCAGAAGCCGAGCGCCGCGACCGCGACGAACGCCACGCCCGCGGCCAGCCCCAGCGCCACCGCGAACAGGAACGCCGCCGTCACCGCGCCCACCATCACCGGCCGCCGCCCGAACCGGTCCGACAGCATGCCTACCGGATACTGCACCAGCAGCCCGGCCACCATGCCGGCCGAGATATAGGCGGCGACCGAGCCGGCGCCGTAGCCGGCACGTTCCAGGAACACCGGCACGAGCGAGTAGTAGGCGCCGTTGATGAGGCCGGAGGCGAGGCAGCAGGCGACCCCGACCGGAGAGGCGCGGTACAGCCGGCCGAGCGCGAAATGCGCCTGCGGCCGCACTTCCGGATTGGCCTGGCGGGTCAGTGCCATCGGCAGCACCGCGGTCGCGAAGGCGATGCCGACCAGCACGAACATCACCGGCGTCGCCGCGACGACATTCAGCGCCAGCGGCCCCGCCGCACTCGCCCCCCAGGAGGCGACCAGATAGGCGCCGAACACCCGCCCGCGCGTGCTGCTGTCCGCCCGGTCGTTGAGCCAGCTTTCCACCACCAGGAACATCCCGGAACTGGCATAGCCGATGCCGAGCCGCAGCAGCCCCACCTGCCAGGCGGTGTGCGCGAACACCAGCAGCAGCGCCGCGTCCGCCGCGATCGCGGCGAACACGGCGAAGGCGCGGATATGCCCGGCTCGCATCACCACCCGGTCGCAGGTCAGCGCCCCGGCCAGGAAGCCCACGTAATACGCCGAGGCCACCACGCCGATCGCCGAGGCGGACGCGCCGACCCGCAGCAGCAGCAGCGGAATCAGCGGCGTCATGATGCCGAGCGCGCCCTGGGCGCAGACCAGCCCGAGCAGAACCGGCAACAATGGCGCAAGGCGGAACGGCATGCCGCATCATGCCAGCCGCCGCCCGTTCCGCCCGCATCCTATTTTTTCATGCGACAATCGACATTTGCGATCTTGTCCGCCCGCACGCGATGGGTTGGATAGGCGGGCCACGAGCGAGGCGAAGATGATCGACCGCCGCTGGCTGCCGCTGAACGCCCTGCGCGCCTTCGAGGCGGTGGGCCGCCAGCTCAGCTTCACCGCCGCCGCCCAGGCGCTCAGCGTGTCGCAGAGCGCGGTCAGCCGCCATGTGATCGCCCTCGAAGGGCTGCTCGGCACGCCGCTGTTCGAGCGCCGGCCCGGCGCCTTCGCGCTCACCGACGCGGGCACGGCGCTGCTGCCGGTGGTGCGCAAGGCGTTCGACCGGATCGAGCAGACGCTGAACGAGATCGTGCATGACGGCGGCGGGCGCACCCGCAGCCTGCGGGTGCAGTTGCCGCCCAGCTTCGCGCAGCGCCTGGCCGTGCCGCTGCTGAAGGAGTTCCGCGGCGTCTGCCCGGACGTGATCCTGGACATCGAAAGCGCCTATCAGGTCGGCCCGCCGGCCCGCGATGCCGACATCGCGGTGATCTACGCCAAGCCGCAGGTCAGCGACCGGGTGTCCAACCTGCTGTGGATGGAGCGGCTGGTGCCGATGTGCCATCCGCAGGCGGCCTCCGGCGCCGCCGACGGCCTCGCCGCGCTGCTCGGCCGCAGCGAATTGCTGCACGGCAAGCTGGAGGGGGAGCCGCGGCACAAATTCTGGCACATGCTGGTGCGCGCCGAGGGGATCGCGGTCGAGACCGAGCGCGGGCTGGTGTTCGACACCAGCGCGCTGGCCGCCGACTACGCGCTGTCGGGGGAGGGGATCGCGCTGCTCGACCCGCGCCTGTTCGCCGCCGAACTCGCCGCCGGCCGGCTGGTCGCGCCGTTCGCGGCGGCGCTGGAAACCGGCTACGGCTATTACCTGACCATCCACCCCGAGGATTTGGCCGACCCGGCGGTCGCGCGGTTCCGCACCTGGATGATCGAGCGTTTCAGCCTGCCACCCGCGCTCCCCGCCGGGTTGCGCGTGGTCGGCCAGGGCGCGGGGCGGCCCGAGTAACGCGGGCCTACTCCGCCGCGCGCAGCGTCGGCCGGATCTGCGGGCGGGGGCGGGCGCGGCGGCGCAGGTCCATCGTCTCGGCCGCCGCCGCCGCCGCAGTGCGCAGCAACTGTTCGCGTCCCGGGGCGTACTGGACCGGGCCGGGCAGCATCACGCCATGCTCGGCGGCGGCGCGCAGCGTGAAGCCGGGGTCGGCCAGATGCGGGCGGGCCAGCGCCACCAGATCGGCGCGGCCGGCGGCCAGGATCGTGTTGACCTGATCGGCCGTGGTGATGCTGCCGACGCACATGGTGGCCAGCCCCGCCTCGTTGCGGATCGCGTCGGCGAACGGGGTCTGGAACATCCGGCCATAGACCGGCGCCGCCTCCGGCGTGGTCTGGCCGGAGGACACATCGATCAGGTCGCAGCCGAGGGCGGCGAAGGCGCGGGCGATCGCGACCGAATCCGCGCCGGTGATCCCGCCGTCCTGCCAGTCGGTCGCCGAGAGGCGCACGCTCATCGGTCGGTCCGCCGGCCAGGCGGCGCGCATGGCGGCGAATACCTCCAACGGGAAGCGCAGCCGGTTTTCCAGGCTGCCGCCGTACTCGTCGCGCCGTTGGTTGGTCAGCGGCGAGATGAAGCTGGCGAGCAGGTAGCCGTGGGCGCAGTGCAGTTCCACCATGTCGAAGCCGGCGCGGAGCGCGCGGTGCGTGGCGGCGACGAACTCCTGCCGCACGCGGTCCATGTCGGCGCGGGTCATCTCGCGCGGCACCTGGCTGTCGGGATAATAGGGCAGGGGGGACGGTGCCTCGATCGGCCAGGCGCCTGCGGGCAGCGGGCGGTCCATCCCGTCCCACATCAGTTGCGTCGCGCCCTTGCGTCCGGCATGGCCGAGTTGCAGGCAGATCTTGGCCGCGCCGCTGGCATGCACGAAATCGACGATGCGCCGCCACGCGGTTTCCTGCGCGTCGGTGTACATCCCGGTGCAGCCGGGCGTGATGCGCGCATCGGCGGCGATGTCGGTCATCTCGGTGAAGATCAGCCCGGCGCCGCCCTGCGCGCGGCTGCCGTAATGCACCAGATGGAAGTCGCCGGGCACGCCATCGACCGCGGAATACATGCACATCGGGCTGACCACGACGCGATTCGCCAAATGCAGCCCGCGCAGCGCGAAGGGTTGCAGCATCGGCGGCGCGCCGGGCGCGGGCGCAAGGCCGCGCGCCTGCATGTCGGCGGTGAACATGCCGTCCGCCGCCGCCACGAATTCCGGCGCGCGCAGGCGAAGATTGTCGTAGGTGATGGATTTGGACCGCGTCATCAGCCCGAAGGCGAACTGCACCGGGTCCATGTGCCAGAAGCGCGCGACATGCTCGAACCACACCAGCGACACGTCGGCGGCGTGCTGTGTGCGCTCCACCTCGTCGCGGCGGGTGCCGGCGAAATCCGCGAGCGCCGCATCGACGCTGGAATTGCGGGTGAAGCTTTCGTACAGCGCGATGGCATCCTCCATCGCCAGCTTGGTGCCCGCGCCGACGGAGAAATGTGCGGTCGCCTTGGCATCGCCCAGCAGCACCGCATTGCCCATCACCCAGTTGGCGGTGCGGATCATCGGGAAGCGCCGCCACAGCGAACGGTTGGTGAGCAGCCGGTGGCCGTCGAGGTCCTCGGCGAACACGCCTTCCAGGAAGCGGGCGGACTGCGCCTCGTCCATCGCATCCAGCCCGGCGCGCGCGAAGGTGGCGGGATCGGTCTCCATCACCCAGGTCGAATGGCCGGGTGCGTACTGGTAGGCGTGGGCGATGAAGATGCCGTGGTCGGTCTCGCGGAACGAGAAGGTGAAGGCATCGAGCGGCCGGGTCGAACCCATCCAGGCGAAGCGGTTGGGGCGCAGATCGACGCTCGGCCGGAAATGGTCGCGGTGCTGTTCGCGGATCACCGAATTGATGCCGTCGGCGATCACGATCAGGTCGGAATCGGCGAAATCCTCGAGCCGGCTGGCTTCCTGCTGGAATTGCAGGTTTACCCCCAGCGCGCGGCAGCGGTCGTGCAGCAGCAGCAGCAGCGTGCGCCGCGCGCAGCCGCAGAACCCGTTGCCGCCGATCCGGTGGCGGGTGCCGCGGAAGCGGATCTCGATATCATCCCAGTAGGCGAAGGCGTCGGTGATCGCACGGAAGCTCTCCGGGTCGTAGCGCTCGAAGGTTTCCAGCGTCTGGTCGGAGAACACCACGCCGAAGCCGAACGTATCGTCCGCCCGGTTGCGTTCCAGCACCGTGATGTCCAGGCGCGGCCAGTGCTGTTTCATCAGGATCGCGAAATACAGCCCGGCCGGGCCGCCGCCGAGGACCGAAACGCGCATTCCATGCCCTCCTGGGTCGGAGAGGTATTTTACACTTGAAGGAATTTCCCCGCAATGGTGGGATGCCGGCGCGGGCGGGAGGGGGCGATGGAGCCGGCCGGGCGGCATGCGCTGGTGACGGGCGGCGGGCGGGGCATCGGCGCCGCCATCGCCCGTGCGCTGACCGGCGCGGGCGCCGCCGTGACCGTGCTCGGCCGCGATCCGGCCCCGCTCGGCGCGCTGGTCGTCGCGGGCGGGGCGGCCGGCCATGTCACCGCCGACGTGACGGACGACGCCGCCCTCGCCGCCGCCCTCGCCGCGGCGGAGCGGGCGCGCGGGCCGGTCGATATCCTGGTGAACAATGCCGGCGCGGCCGAGAGCGCGTCCTTCGCCCGCACCGACCGGGCGCTGTGGGACCGCATGCTGGCGCTCAACCTCACCGCCGTCTATGCGGCCACGCGCTGCGTGCTGCCGGGCATGGCGGGGCGTGGCTGGGGGCGGGTGGTCACGGTCGCCTCCACCGCCGGGCTGACCGGCTATCCCTATGTCGCGGCCTATGTCGCGGCCAAGCACGGCGCGGTGGGGCTGACCCGCGCGCTGGCGCGGGAGATGGCGCGCAGCGGGGTGACGGTGAACGCGGTCTGCCCGGGCTATACCGAAACCGGGATGCTGGAGCGGAGCATCGCCACCATCGCCGCCCGCACCGGCCGCAGCCGGGAGGCGGCGCAGGCGACGCTGGCCGCCGGCAACCCGCAGGGCCGGCTGGTGCGGCCGGAGGAGGTGGCGGCGGCGGTGCTGTTCCTGTGC
Source organism: Pseudomonadota bacterium (assembly GCA_021826485.1). GTDB lineage: Bacteria > Pseudomonadota > Alphaproteobacteria > Acetobacterales > Acetobacteraceae > JAFKFJ01. Next base: position 10,343 of record JAKAZX010000043.1, read on the forward strand.
GGCCCCGGATCGGACGCGATCACCGGCCAGGCGATCGCGGTGGCCGGCGGGGAGGTGATGGGATGACCCCGCTGGACGCCGAGACCCGCGCCGCCGAACGGCCGGAGGAACACAAGGAGGAGCTGCGCCTGTGGCTGCGCATGCTCACCTGCACGACGCTGGTGGAGGCGGAGGTGCGCCGCCGCCTGCGCACGGAATTCGCCCTCACGCTGCCGCGCTTCGACCTGATGGCGCAGCTCGAACGTGCGCCGGCCGGGCTGACGCTGGGCGAATTGTCGCGCCGGCTGATGGTGTCGAACGGCAACGTCACCGGCCTTGTCGAACGGCTGACCGAGGCCGGGCAGGTGGAGCGGGTGCCGCATCCGGTCGATCGGCGCGTGGTGCATGTCCGGCTGACGCCGGCGGGCCGCGCCGCCTTCGCCGGGATGGCGCACGCGCATGCCGGCTGGATCGGCGAATTGTTCGGCGCATTGTCGCCGGACGAGTTGCGGCAACTGATGGGCCTCCTGGGCCGCGTCAAGCAATCGGTGCGGGAGGTAGGATGACGCTGACGATTTTGCAGCCGGCCGGCTGGCCGCGGCCGCGGGGCTATGCCAACGGCATGGTCGGCGCCGGGCGCGTGGTGCTGCTGGCCGGCCAGATCGGCTGGGACGCACAAGGCCGCTTCGCCGAGGGGCTGGTGGCGCAGACCGCGCAGGCGCTGCGCAACATCCGCACGCTGCTGGCGGAGGCCGGCGGCAGCCCGGCCGACATCGCACGGATGACCTGGTTCGTCACCGACATGCAAGCCTACCGCACCGCCGGCGCCCCGCTGGGTGCCGCGTGGCGGGACGTGATGGGCCGGCACTATCCGGCGATGTCGGTGGTCGGCGTCGCATCGTTGGTCGAGCCGGACGCGCTGGTGGAGATCGAGGCGACGGCAATCCTGCCGGCGTGACGCCGCCGACTATTGCGCCTGCGGCCGATTGCGTGCGAAGTCCGCCGCGTGACGACCGGCGAAATGCCCGGCGCAGCACGGAGGAACGATGATGATGAACGGAATCGGTCGGCGCACATTGCTTCAGGCCACCGCCGCGGCGGGGCTGGTGCGACTAACATCGCCGTTCATCATTTCGGCGCGCGGCGATTCGCCGGTGCGCATCGGCATGGTCGATCCGCTGACCGGCGCCTACGCCGCGCCGGCGCGCAACGAGGTGATGGGCGCGCAGCTTGCGGTCGCGCGGCTGAACGCCAAGGGCGGCGTCTTGGGACGGCAGGTCGAACTGCTGGTCGAGGACTCCGCCAACGATGTCGGCACGGGCGTGCAGAAGGCGCGCAAGCTGATCGAGCGGGATAACGTCTCGTTCATGATCGGCGACGTGAACTCCGCCATCGCGCAGGCGATCGCCCAGGTGACGAACGAGAAGGGGCTGTTGCAGATCGTCTCCGGCGGGCATACCGACCCGATTACCGGCACCGACTGCAAGTGGAACGTCTATCGCGTCTGCAACACGACGCGGATGGAGGCGAACTCGGTCTGCGACGTGCTGTTCAAGAAATACGGGCCGAAATGGCACTTCATCACGCCGGATTATGCCTTCGGCCATACGTTGCAGTCTGCCATCGAAGCCAATCTGAAGACGCTGGGCGGCACGGTCACCGGCGCGGAGCTGACGCCGCTCGGCACCAGCGACTTCTCCGCCTATCTGATCAAGGCGCGCAGCGCCAACCCGAACGTCATCATCCTGCTGGTGCAGGGCCAGGACATGGTCAACTGCCTGAAGCAGATCGTGCAGTTCGGCATCAACAAGCAGATCCCCGTCGCCGGCACGCAGCAGGAGCTGGAGAGCCTGGAGGCACTGCCGCCGGAAGCGCGCATCGGCAACTGGATGTTCGAATGGTACTGGAACCAGCCGGACGTGCCGCATCTGGCCGAATTCGTTGCCGATATCCGCAAGGTGAACGGCGGCAAGGTGCCGACGGCGCGGCACTGGTTCGGCTTCACCTCGGTGATGAGCTTCGCGCTGGCGGCGGCGCAGGCGAACAGCATCGACTCGCTCAAGCTCGCGCATGCGCTGTCCGACCTGGAACTGCCGCCGGAGGTGAAGTTGCAGCCGAACAAGGTGTTCTACCGCGGCGGGGACCATCAGCTCATGCTGTCGGCCTTCGTCGGGGAGGCGCGCGCGCACGGCCCGCAGGACCCGGAAGACCTGTTCAAGGTCGATCGCGTGGTGGCCGGCAGCGACATCGCCCCGCCGGTCGCCGATACCGGCTGCACGCTGCACTGGCCTGCATGACGCCGTCGCGGAAGGAAGCGACGCGCCGATGACCGAGCTGCTGCTGTTCAACGTCACCAACGGGCTCATCATCGGCGCCTTCTACGTGCTGATGGCGCTCGGCCTGTCGCTGATCCTCAATCTGTCCGGCGTCATCAACTTCGCGCATGGCGGGTTCCTCGCCCTTGGCGGCTATCTCGCCTATACGCTGACGCCGCATGTCGGGTTCTGGGGGGCGCTGCTGCTGTCGCCGCTGCTGACGGCGGCGCTGGGCCTGGTGCTGGAACGGCTGCTGATCCGCCGGCTCTATGGTCGTGATCCGCTGTACAGCCTGCTGCTGACCTTCGGCCTCGCCTTCATCTTCGAGGACGGCACGCGCTTCGTCTGGGGCGCCCAGGGGCTGCCGGTGTCGGTGCCGGCGTTCCTCAACCAGCCGGTCAGCAACGAGCTGTTCTTCATCACCTACTACCGGCTGTTCATGGTCGCGGTGGTCGCGGTCGCGGTCGCGGCGCTGTTCCTGTTCCTGCGCTATTCGCGCGTCGGCATCCGCATCCGCGCCGGCACGCTGGACCTGGAGACGGTGTCCACCCTCGGCGTCAATGTCGGGCGGCTGCGCGCGATCAATTTCGGCGCGGGCATCTTCCTCGCCGGGCTGTCGGGCGTGCTGGCGGGCGGCCAGCTCGGGCTCGACCCGACCATGGGTTCCGGGCTGCTGATGCCGAGCTTCATCGCCATCATCGTCGGCGGCGTCGGCAGCCTGCCCGGCACGCTGGTCGGCGGGCTGCTGATCGGCGTCGCGGCCGGGGTCACGGCGGTGTTCGTCCCGTCGGCGAGCGACGCGGTGATGTACGTGCTGATGGCGGTGGTGCTGCTGGCCCGGCCGCGCGGGTTGATGGGCGAGGAAGGGCTGATGACATGAGCGCAGGCGGACGCACCAGGCTGCCTGTGCTGCTGGCGATCTGGGCGGCGCTGCTGGCGGCGCCGTTCTGGCTGCCGCTGATCGGCGGCTACACGGCGCTCGGCACGCGCGTGCTGGTGCTCGGGCTGGCGGCGATGTCGCTCAATTTCCTGCTCGGCTTCACCGGCGTCCTGTCGTTCGGCCATGCCGCGTGGTTCGGCCTCGGTGCCTACGGCGCCGGGCTGAGCCTGAAATTCCTCGCCGCCAGCACGCCGTTGGCGCTGCTGTTCGGCACGCTGCTCGGCGGCGTGCTTGGCGCCGCGCTGGGCGCGCTGATCGTGCATCGCCGTGGCATCTACTTCGCGATGGTCACGATCGCGTTCGGCCAGGTGTTCTACTACATCGCCTATCGCTGGAATTCGCTGACCGGCGGCGATGATGGGCTGCGCGGCTTCGCGCGCCAGCCGATCGCGCTCGGCCCGTGGCACATCGACATCCTCAACAGCGGGCTTGCCTTCTACTACTTCGTGCTGTTCTGCTTCGCGCTGGCGGTCGGCGCGATGGCGCTGCTGCTGCGTTCCCCGTTCGGCGGCACGCTGTTGGCGATCCGGGAGAATGAACGGCGGGCGCGCTTCCTCGGCATTCCGGTCGAACTGCATGTCTGGATCGCCTTCGCGCTGTCCTGCCTGTTCATCAGCTTCGCCGGCGGCCTCTATGCGCTGCTCAACAACTTCGCCGATCCCAACAACCTGCATTACAGCCTGTCCGGCGATTTGGTGATCATGGCGGTGATGGGCGGCATGCGGAACTTCTGGGGGCCGCTGCTCGGGGCGGCGGTGTTCGTGGTCTTGCAGGACTACGTGTCCAGCCTCACCACCAACTGGATGTCGTTCATCGGCCTGCTGTTCGTGCTGGTCGTGCTGTTCTTTCCGCGCGGCCTGCTCGGGGTCGCGCGCGGGAAATCCGCCGCGTGAGCCTGCTGGAGGTTCGCGGTCTGGCGAAAAGCTTCGGCAGCCTCGCCGCGGTGCGCGGCGTGTCGCTCGCGGTCGCCGCCGGGGAGCTGCGCGCCGTGATCGGCCCGAACGGCGCCGGCAAGACGACGTTCTTCAACCTGATCAGCGGTGCCATCCGCCCCAGCAGCGGCAGCGTGCATTTCGACGGCGCCGACATCACCGCCCTGCTGGCCTGGCGGCGTGCCGCGCGCGGCATGGCGCGGACCTTCCAGGTGACGGAAATCTTCCCGGAACTGACGGTGGCGGAGAATCTGCGAATCGCGGTGGAAGTTGCCGCGGGCCTGCGGCTGCGGCCCTGGCTCGGCCGCGCCGGCGCATCGCGCATCGCCGCCGGGGTCGAGGAGATTCTCGAACTGGCCGATCTTGCCGGCAAGGCGGGGCGGCTGGCCGGCGAACTCGCGCATGGCGACCAGCGCGCGACGGAAATCGCGATGGCGCTGGCGCTGCGCCCCCGCCTGCTGCTGCTGGACGAGCCGACCGCCGGGATGGGGGAGCAAGAAACCTTCGCCGTCACGCAGTTGATCCGCCGGTTGCACCGCGAGCGTGCGCTGACCATCGTGCTGATCGAGCACGACATGCGGGTGGTGTTCCATCTGGCCGACCGCATCGCCGTGCTGGACCAGGGCGCGCTGATCGCCGACGGCACGCCGGCCGAGATCGCCGCCAACCCGGCGGTGCAGGCGGCCTATCTCGGCCAGCCGGCGGAAGCGGGTGCGGCATGACGGCAGCGCTCGCGGCCGAGGGGCTGCACACGTATTACGGCAAAAGCCACATCCTGCGCGGCGTCGGCCTGAGCGTGGCGGAGGGCAGCATCACCACGCTGCTCGGCCGCAACGGCGCCGGCAAGACGACGACGCTGCGCAGCCTGGTCGGGCTGACCCCGCCGCGGGAGGGGCGCGTCACCATCTTCGGGCAGGACACCACGCGCTTTGCGCCGTTCCGCGTCGCCGCCCTCGGCGTCGGCTATGTGCCCGAAGGGCGCCGCATCTTCGCCAACCTGACGGTGGAAGAGAATCTGCGCGTCCCGCAGGGCCGCGCCGGCGCCTGGGGGA
>JAKAZX010000466.1 GCA_021826485.1 Pseudomonadota bacterium
CGCGATCTGGCAGTGCAGGCCGCGCACCGTGCCGGGCGCCCGCGACAGGCTGTGGTTGTCCTGCACGAAATGCGCGTCCACGCCGGCATCGGCGAAGCGTGCCGCGTTCCAGGTCTCGCTGAAGAAGCCGCGCGCGTCGGCGAAACGCGGCGGCGTCAGCAGGATCACGTCCGGGATCGCGAGGCGTTCGACTTGCATTCAACGCTCCTGTTCAGGCGTGCAGCCCGTCGGCGAGTTCGGCGAGCACGCGGCCCAGTTCCGTCTTGCCGAGCGCCGCCGCCTGGCCGCGCAACTGGGCGGCGTCGATCCAGCCCATGCGGAACGCCACTTCCTCCGGACAGCCGACCAGCATGCCCTGGCGCGACTGGATGGTCTGCACGAAGGTCGCCGCCTGCAACAGCGAGTCCGGCGTGCCCGCGTCCAGCCACGCGCAGCCGCGGCCGAGCCGTTCGACATGCAGCGAACGGTCCTGCATGTACAGCCGGTTCAGGTCGGTGATCTCCAGCTCGCCGCGGGCGGAGGGGCGGACCTGTGCTGCCAGTTCGCTGACCCGCGCATCGTAGAAATACAGGCCGATCACCGCCCAGTTGGATTGCGGCGCCGCCGGCTTCTCGACGATATCGACGGCACGGCCATCGGCGTTCATCGTCACGACGCCATAGCGCTCCGGGTCGCGCACCTGATAGGCGAACACCGTCGCGCCATGCTCGCGCGCCGCCGCCGCGCGCAGCAGCACCGACAGGTGATCGGCGAAGATCAGGTTGTCGCCCAGCACCAGCGCGCAGGCTTCGCCCGCCAGCCATTCCCGCCCGATCAGGAACGCCTGCGCCAGCCCCTCCGGCCGCGGCTGCTCGGCATAGCTGAACCGCACGCCGAGCCGCGCGCCGTCGCCCAGCAGGCGGCGGAACTGCGGCAGGTCGGCCGGCGTGGAGATCACCAGGATGTCGCGGATGCCGGCCAGCATCAGCACCGACAGCGGGTAGTACACCATCGGCTTGTCATAGACCGGCAGCAATTGCTTGCTGGCCGCCAGCGTCATCGGATGCAGCCGCGTGCCGGAGCCGCCGGCCAGGATGATGCCCTTGCGCGTCATGCTGCGTTGCCCAGCCGCTGGCCGGCATAGCGCGCGGCGCGGATCGCCTCCCACCACGGCCGGTGCGCCAGATACCAGTCGATGGTGCGCGCGAGGCCGGTTTCGAAATCATGCGGCGCCCGCCAGTTGAGCGCCGCTTCGGTCCGGGAGGGGTCGATCTCGTAGCGGAAATCATGGCCCGGCCGGTCGGTGACGAAGCCGATCAGCCGCTCCCGCGGGCCGGCCGGGTCGGGCAGGCGGGCATCGAGCGCGGCGCAGATCGCGCGCACCACAGCGAGATTGCTGCGCGGCTGGCGGGCGCCGATGGCGTAGGTGGCGCCGGGCTGGCCATCCGCCACCACGCGCAGCAGCGCGGCGGCATGATCCTCGACGAAGATCCAGTCGCGCTGGTTGGAACCGTCGCCATAGACCGGCAGCCGCTTGCCCTCCAGCGCGTTCAGCAGGATCAGCGGGATCAGCTTCTCCGGGAACTGCCAGGGGCCGTAATTGTTGCAGGTGTTGCTGACGATCGTCGGCAGTCCATAGGTATGCTGCCAGGCGCGCACGAGATGGTCGGATGCGGCCTTGCTGGCGGAATAGGGGCTGCGCGGATCGTAGGCGGTGGTCTCGGTGAACGGCGGGTCGGCGGGGCCGAGGGCGCCGAACACCTCGTCGGTGGAAACATGATGGAACCGGAATGTATCCCGCCGCGCCGGGGGAAGTTGCGCCCAGTAGTCGCGCGCCGCCTCCAGCAGCACATAGGTGCCGACGATGTTGGTCTGGATGAACGGGCCGGGGCCGTCGATCGAGCGGTCCACGTGGCTTTCCGCCGCCAGATGCATGACCGCGTCCGGCTGGAAGGCGGCGAAGGCCTGCCGTACCGCGGCGGCATCGGCGATATCGGCGCGCAGCAGCGTGTGCCGCGGGTCCTGCCGCGCCGTGTCCAGCGCATCCTCGCTGGCCGCGTAGGTCATCTTGTCGAGGTTGAGCAGCACGTGATCGGTGTGGCGGATCGCATGGCGGACCACCGCCGATCCGATGAAGCCGCAACCGCCGGTCAGCAGCAGGCGCATGAAGGGTCCTCGTTCCAGGCCGGGAAGCGGCGCAAATTGGCAGGACGGGCCGGGCACGGCAAGCGCGCCGGGTTTGACCGGCCCGGCAGGGCGCGCCAAGGTCGGCCCGGCATGGCGGGGAAACGGGCAGGATGGGCGGCACGATGATTCCGGGCTTGAGCGTCGGCGCCGCGCCGGTCCTGTCCACCGTGCTGACGCCATCCGTCACGTCGCGCACCGCGGAATTCTTCTGCGACCTCGATTACCTGCTGATGGACGGCACCGATACCGAATCGCATGCGATCGGCATCGAGCATGTCGGCGGCCCGGAACTGGTGGTGGCCGTCACCGACGCGACGCGCCGCATTGGCGCGATCCGGGTCGAGACGCATTCGCCCGGCACGCTGCTGTTCATCGATAACCGGGAATGGCGGGGCGCGCTGCATGCTAATCTGCGCGTGCTCGGCCCGGACTGCGCGCTGATCTTCAATGATATCGCCAACGGATTCGTCGGCCTCGACGTGTTCCTGCGCAGCGGCCGGCAGGTGCTGTACTGGGGCACCGGCGCCACAGCGGCGAGCTGCAACATCGAGATGGAAGGCGACGAGCTGGTCGCGGCGATCGGCGACGATGCGCTGATTTCCAACGGCGTCTGGCTGCGCAACCACGGCATGCACGCACTGCACGATCTGGCGACCGGGGAGATGATCGGCCGGCCGCCGGTCTCGACGGTGGTGGAACGCCATGTCTGGATCGGCCAGGACGTGCTGATGCTGGGCTGCGAGCGGATCGGCATGGGCAGCGTGGTCGGCGCGCGGGCGCTGGTGAACGGCACGCTGCCGGCCTGCGTGGTGGCCACCGGCACACCGGCCCGGGTGCAGCGGGAGGGGATAAGCTGGGGGCGGGACCGCGGCGGCATGACGGCGGCGGAGCGGATGGCGCTAGGCCTGCCCG
>JAKAZX010000467.1 GCA_021826485.1 Pseudomonadota bacterium
ACCCTTGGTGATCCGCCCGTCCTTGCCGCTGCCCGGCTCGATCTGGTCCGCGCCGATGCCCTGCTCGGTCATCAGCTTGGCCGCCGACGGCATGGCGGGGCGCGCCACCGGCCCGGTCGGGCGCGGGGGCGGGTTGATGCCGGCGTGCGGGTTGGCGGCGGGCAGCGGCTCCGCCGGCGCGGCGGCGGCCGGTGCGGGTGCAGCGGCGGGCTTGGCCGGCGCGGCGGCGCCGTCGGCGGGGGCGAGCAGGCCGAGCACCGCGCCCACCTCCACCTCCGCCCCTTCCGGCGCGATGATCTCCCCGAGCTTTCCCGCCGCGGGGGCGTTCACCTCCACCGTCACCTTGTCGGTCTCCAACTCCACCAGCGGCTCGTCCGCCGCCACGGCGGCGCCGGCCTGCTTCAGCCAGCGCGCCACCGTCGCGGTGGTGACGCTCTCGCCCAGCGTGGGCACCTTGATCTCGGTCGCCATGTCTCGGTCCGCTGCTGTTGGGTTCAATCGACGGTCAGCGCCTGCCGCACCACCTCCGCCTGCTCGGCGGCGTGGGTGCGGGCGAGGCCGGTCGCGGGGCTGGCGGCCTCGGCCCGGCCGACATAGCGCGGGCGCTTGGCGGCGATGTCCATGCCGTCCAGCAGCCGCTCGATCCGCCGGTCGGCGAAGCACCAGGCGCCCATGTTCTCCGGCTCCTCCTGGCACCACACGATGTCGGCGTGGCGGTACGGCGCCAGCACCTTCGGCAGCGTGTTCACCGGGAACGGATAGAGCTGCTCGACGCGCACCAGCGCGACATCGGCGATTCCGCGTTCCCGCCGTTCGGCCAGCAGGTCGTAGTAGATCTTGCCGCTGCACAGCACCACGCGCCGCACCTGTTCGGGCGGGGCGATGCTGTCGGTCTCCGGGATCACCGTGCGGAAGCAGCTTCCGGTCGTGAATTCCTCCAGCCGCGACACCGCGAGCTTGTGGCGCAGCAGGCTTTTCGGCGTCATCAGCACCAGCGGCTTGCGGAAGTTGCGGGCAAGCTGGCGGCGCAGCGCGTGGAAGTAGTTGGCCGGCGTGGTCAGGTTGGCAACCGCCATGTTGCGCTCGGCGCAGAGCTGCAGATACCGCTCCAGCCGGGCGGAGGAGTGTTCCGGCCCCTGCCCCTCGTAGCCGTGCGGCAGCAGCAGCACGAGGCCGGACATGCGCAGCCACTTGGTCTCGCCGCTGGCGACGAACTGGTCGATCACCACCTGCGCGCCGTTGGCGAAGTCGCCGAACTGGCCTTCCCACAGCACCAGCGTGTGCGGATCGGCGAGCGAGAAGCCGTATTCGAAGCCGAGCACGCCGACTTCCGACAGCAGGGAGTTGTAGATTTCGATCTTCGCCTGGTCGGGCGCGATGTTGTTCAGCGGCACGTATTCGTGCAGGCTGGTCTGGTCCACCAGCACCGCATGGCGCTGGCTGAACGTGCCGCGCTGGCTGTCCTCTCCGGACAGGCGGACGCGATGGCCGTCCAGCAGCAGGCTGCCGAACGCCAGCGCCTCGCCGGTCGCCCAGTCGATGCCTTCGCCGCTGTCCAGCATCGTGCGCTTGGCTTCGAGCTGGCGCAGGATTTTCGGGTTGACGTCGAAGTCGCGCGGCACGGCGGAGATGGCGGCGCCGATGCGGCGCAGCACGTCCGGCGCGACCGCGGTCTCGCCCTCGGTCCATTCGCCGTCATCGCCCGGCTGGCGCAGGCCGGACCAGTGGCCTTCCAGCCAGTCGGCCTTGTTCGGCTTGTACGCCTGCGCCGCCTGATAGGCATCCTCCAGCGTCCGCTGCACGCCGTCCCACATCGCCTGCGCGTCCGACGCCGGCACCACGCCCTCGCGCGCCAGCCGTTCGGCATAGAGCGTGCGCGTGGTCTTCTGCGCGCGGATGGCGCGGTACATCACCGGCTGGGTGAACGCCGGCTCGTCCGATTCGTTGTGGCCGTGGCGGCGGTAGCAGACGATGTCGAGCACGATATCGGCGCCGAAGGTCTGGCGGAATTCCGCCGCCAGTTCCGCGCACCACACCGCCGCCTCGGGGTTATCGCCGTTGACGTGCAGGATCGGCGACTGGATCGACTTCGCGACATCGGTGCAATAGAGGCCGGAATAGGCGTGCGCCGGCAGCGTGGTGAAGCCGATCTGGTTGTTGACGATCACGTGCACGGTGCCGCCGGTGCGGTAGCCGATGAGCTGGCTCATCGCCAGCGTCTCGTACACCACGCCCTGGCCCGCGAAGGCGGCGTCGCCATGCACCAGGATGCCCATGACGGAGCGGCGCGCCTTGGTGTCGCCCGCCATGTCCTGGCGCGCGCGCACCTTCCCGACCACGACGGGATCGACCACTTCCAGATGCGACGGGTTCGGTTGCAGCGACAGATGCACGCGCCGCCCGTCGATCTCGACATCGGTGGAGGTGCCGAGATGGTATTTCACGTCGCCCGAGCCCTGCACGTCGTCGGGCTTGAAGCTCGATCCGCCGAATTCGCTGAACAGCGCGACGAACGGCTTCTTCACCACGTTGACCAGCGTGTTCAGCCGGCCGCGATGCGACATGCCGATCGCGATTTCGCCGACACCGGCGGCGGCGGCGGTGCGGATGATGGTGTGCAGCGCGGGGATCACCACCTCCGCGCCTTCCAGGCCGAACCGCTTGGTGCCGACATAGCGGCGCTGGCAGAACGCCTCGAACCCTTCCGCCTCGGTCAGATGCTGCAGGATGGTGCGCTTGCCTGCGGCATCGAAGCGGGTGCGCCAGGGTGCCGCCTCGATGCGGCGCTGGATCCACGCCTTCTGGTCGGGGTCCTGGATGTGCATGAACTCGACGCCGACCGGGCCGCAATAGCACTCGCGCACCACCTGCACGATCTGCCGGACGGTGGCGGTTTCCAGGCCCAGCACGTTGTCGATGAACACCGGCCGGTCCATGTCGGCATCGGTGAAGCCGTAGCTGTGCGGATCAAGCTCGGCGTGCGGCTGCGGCACTTGCAGGCCGAGCGGATCGAGCTTCGCTTCCAGATGCCCGCGCACGCGATACGCGCGGATCAGCATCAGCGCGCGC
>JAKAZX010000468.1 GCA_021826485.1 Pseudomonadota bacterium
GGGCAGTTGATGACCCGTGCGCTGCGCACCGCGACGCCGGACATGACGATCGAACAGGCGATGACGATGATGACCGCGGGCCGCTTCCGCCATCTGCCGGTGATCGAGCACGGCGCGCTGCTGGGCATCGTCAGCATCGGCGACGTGGTGAAGGCCCGCATCATGCAGCAGGAGCACGAGGTGGATAGTCTGAAGGCCTACGTCGCCGGCGCCGCCTGACGGGGCCGCATGCCCCTTCGCGCCATCCGGGGCGAAGGGGTCGCGGCGGTTGCGGTCAGCGCCGCAGGTTCTTCACCATCGAATTGCCGAAGGCGAACAGCGCGTCGCCGGCGATCACGCCGCCGCCGAACACCTGCATGGCGGTCTGCCCCGCCGCACCGCCGCGGCGTGACCAGACCAGCCGCACCACGATGCCGGCCAGCACCGCCCAGCCGGCGGCGGGATAGACGATCAGCAGGCCGGTCGCGAACATGATGCCCAACTGCCGCTGCTGGCCGCCGAGCAGTTGCAGCAGCGCGCCGGGAATCGCCCACAGCAGCAGGTTGCGCGCCGCCGGCCCGGTGAGGCCCGATTTGATCGTCGCGGCATAGACCCGATCGACGGGCGGCAGCAGGTCGCGGGCGAAATAGCCGTGCCAGGACAGCCCCACCACGATGATCGCAACCACGAACGCGGTCATCGCCGCCAGCAGTTGTTGCCGCCGCCCGTCCACCTCGAACGCCGGGTCGCTTCCGTTGCCGCGCAGCAGGAACCCGGCCTTCAGGTCATAGCCCATGTCGGCAAAGGCCGGCCCGGTGGCGGCGGAAAATCCGACCAGCAGGGCCAGCGCCGGGGGCGGGAAGCCGATCAGCACGCCGATCATCAGCGTGATCAGCGCCACCGCGAAGGCGGGAAACCAGCCGGAATGCATCGCCGCCAGCCCGACGATCAGCTCATGCACGAAGGCGGCGAACGCGGCATAGATGACGAAGCCGATCAGCATGCCCGCGGACAGGCCGCTGAACAGGCCGCCCATGGCCGCGATCAGCACCGCGATCAGCAGATAGCCGACGAAGCCCGCGCCCAGTGTGCGCCGCGCCGCCGCATCCGCCCGCGCCGCCCCGGCCGCCGGGTCGCGGCGCAGGATCACCCGCCCCACCTGCACCAGCGCCATCAGCCCCGCGCCGACCATGAACCCGTGCGGCAGCAGCGCGCGGCCGACATCGCCGCCGGGGAAGATGTCGTGGAACATCGCGCCGCCGAACAGCGTCGGCGAATAGCCGCGCACCAGCAGGCCGATGCCGAACATGGTCAGCGCCGCGACATTGCCGACGAAGGCGACGCCGAAGCCCGACATCGGCACGCCGAGCCAGCTTCCCACGCCGCCGACCACGATGCCGAGGCCAAGCAAGCCCGCCTTGCGCCCGCCCTCGTCGCCGGCGCGGATCGCCTCCCCCGCCGCGATGCCGGGTGGCCAGGCGCCTTCGGCGGGAAAGATGCTGGTGCCGAACATGCGATACAGCAGATAGCCGTCGAGCAGCATCGCCAGCGCGACGCCGATGAACATCGGCACGATCAGGTCGCCGCGGCCGAGGATGAAGGGAATGCCGATCGGCAGCAGCAGGCTGTTGGCGGCGCCGAACGTGGCGGCGGAAATGGCACTCTGCGCCAGGTTCTGGACATGGACGGAGCGGTAGCGGCGGAACAGCGGCAGCGGCACGCGCGACAGCGCGATCGCGATCAGCGCGCCGACCAGCGAGGTGTTCGGCGTGACCCCCAGCGTCACCAGCAGTTGCAACCCGATGATCGCGCCGACCACCGACAGCACCAGCACCAGGATGAAGGTGGCGGGCGCGAAGTTGCGCGGATGCCGGGCCTCCCCCGGCGCCGTTGCGACCGCGAGCGTCGGGTCCGCGGCACTCATGACAGCATCAGGTCGATGGCATGCGCCACCATGCGGCGCGACAGCAGCACCGGGCGGCGGGCATGCGCCATCACCGCCTGCCGCATCGCCTCGGAATAGCCCATGCAGTGCATGACGATCGCGCCGGTTCCGGCCAGTGCCGCCCCCGCCTCGGCCAGTTGCGCGGCGCTCTCCGCGCTGTAGGGGGACGCGTAGCCGAATTCCGGCTCGGCGCCGGGGATGCCATGGAAATCCTCGATCTGCTTGCGGTGTGGCAGCAGCACGCCCAGCCGGTCGATCCCGTAGGTCACGCCCTGCACGAAATGATCGACGGCGTGCTGCGCCTCGATGAACGGCGTCGCCATGCGGAAGCGGCCGAAATGCCCGGTGCAGAGCAGCACGATCAGGTCGAACCCCTGCCCGTCCAGCTCGGCGAACACGTCGCGCAGCCGCGTTTCCACCGCCGGCTTGGCCAGGAACACCTCGGTCCCGTCGCGCATGCGCGACACCAGGCATTCCTCCGCCCCGCGCGGGGCGAGGGCGCGCACTGCCGGCAGGTCCATGCCGTCCAGCACGCCCCGTTCGCTCGCGGCGATCGGGGTGCGCGTCTCGGCGAGGATTTCCGGCACCATGTCCGGCCGCGGCGACTGGCCGATGGTGACGAAGGCAACACGCTTCTCCATGCCGGTCTCCCATTCGCGGAACGCATGACATTACCGACGTCCCGGGGCCGGGCGCCATACGTGGCGCTACGTATCGGCCGGGCGGTCAGTCCTGCCCGCGGCCGATCAGGGCGCGGCGGATCAGCTCCGTGGTCGATCCGGTGCCGAACTTGGCCATCGCCCGCGCGCGGTGGATCTCCACCGTGCGGTGGCTGATCCCCAGCAGCCGGCCAAGCGCCTTGTTCGACTGGCCGTCCAGCACATGCGCGAGCACGTCACGCTCCCGCGGGGTCAGCCGCTCGCCGGGGGGCGGCAGCCGGGCGAGCAGCTCGGCGCCGGAGCTTGCCGCCGGGCGCGCCGCCGGCGGCTGCAACTGGCCGCGCATGGTGCCGGCGATGATCCGCCGCGCCGTCACCACCGGCCGGCCGGACGCGCGGGCCACCTGCCGCGCCATCGCCTCGGTATAGCCGACCGAATGCATCAGGATCAGGTCGGCCGCCGACAGCCGCGCCGCC
>JAKAZX010000469.1 GCA_021826485.1 Pseudomonadota bacterium
CGCCGGCGCGATGCCTCGCGCGCGGGGTCGCGCTCGGCGCGCGGGCGGTGGCACGCTTCGGCGGCCAGCCGCCGCCGCGCGGGCGCACCCTTCATTCGCCGAGCGAGCGCACCCAGGCGTGGTAGTTCACCGCCGCCGCGTCTTCCGCACCCGCCGCCGGCGCGGCGGGGCCGGCCGGCCGCAGGCTGGCCCGCGCCTCCCGCGGGCTGAGGCCGAAGGCCTGGCGGAAGGCGCGGCTGAAATGCGCCTCGCTGACGAAGCCGTGGGCATAGGCGAGGTCGGCGATGCGCCCGCCGGTCGTCGGGTCGGCCAGCAGCGTGCGGATGCGCGCAAGGCGGCGGCCGCGGATATAGGCGCCGATGCCGCCCTGCGGCTCGAACAGGCGGTACAGCGTCGAGCGGGTGACGCCGAGCGCCTGCGCGACCTGGGCGGGCGACAGCGCCGGGTCGTGCAACCGCGCCTCGATCAGCCGCTTCGCGCTGCGCAGTGACGCGGCGGCGAGCGGCGGGCGGGCGCGCGCCAGCGCATCGGCGCTCGGGTTCAGGCAGGCCGCGACCAGATGGCGCGTCGCCTGCACCACGGCCGACACCTCGCCGGCCAGCATATGCGGCAAATGGGTGGCGAGTGCCCGCATGTGGTCGGCGAGCAGCCGGCCGAGCGTGCCGTGCAGCATCAGCCCGTGCCCCTCGGCCGGCGCCGGGCGCACCGCACCGAGCGTGTCGCGCGGCAGCATCAGCATCAGATGCGCGCCATCCGACACGCTGGTCGCCAGCGGATCGGCCATGTCGCGCAGGCACAGGCTGCCCGGCCCGCCGATGACATGCCGCCCGCCGAGTTCGCCCTGCCACTGCCCGCGCCGCATCAGCAGCAGGCTGTAATGGTCGATGCCGTCGCGGCGGGCGCGCCGTTCGGTGCGAACGAAGCGCTGCGCCTCGGTCGCGCCATCCGTCAGCAGCAGCGGGCCGAACTGCCAGATCGCGGCACTGGCGAGAAACCCTGCCCTGGCGCCGCGCGGCGGGGCCAGCACCTCATGCGTGACGCCCACCGCGTCCCGCCAGGCATCGAATTGCTGCGCCTCCGGCAGCGCGGCGGTGTCGAAACGCATATGCGGCACGGTCGCGCGCGCCGGCATGGGCTGCGCCATGGCACCGATCCTGGCAGAGGATGCGGAACGTTACGGCAATCGGGACGGACAGGCAAGTTTCTGGGACGCCCGGGCAAGGACATGGCGCGGGCCGCGGAATAGCCTGCTGCACCGCAACGAGCGCCGGGGATGGGCCGATGTCCGACACGACATTCCAGCAGGGCACGACGGAAAGCAGCGGCGCGTTCAGCGGCGATTATCTGTGGAGCAATGCCAACAACTGGACCGCCGGCGTGCCGGGCAGCGGCGACACCGCGACGCTCGGCTTCACCGGCGTCGATGACATCGCTGACCTGACGCTCGCCGAAGTGGTGATGACGGCGCGGGAAACGCTGCTGGCCGCCGGCACGCTGACCATCGGCACGCTCGACATCGCCGGCGCCGGCGGCAGCACGATCGCGGCCGAGACCGCGAGCGGCTACGCCAGCGCCGACCTTGTCATCAACGGCATGGTCAACAGCGGCGTGTTCCTCAATGCCATCGGCGCCGGGGCCACGCTGGACTACGCCGCGACTGTCGATGGCGGCAATTACTTCCGCCCCTATAGCGGCGGCATGGAGGTGTTCGACACCGCCGTGGTAGCGGAGCGGGGCCAGTCGCATCTGCAGTACCAGTCCACCGCCGGCACATTCGCGTTCAAAGCCTTGCCGGTGGCGAGTTCCGGCACCGTCACCATCGACGTGGCACAGTTCACCGGCGTCACCGCCGGCGATGTGCTGGAACTGCCGGTCGGCACCGTGCAGTCGGTCAGCTACGGCAGCAGCACGATCGGCGTGGAGGCCGGCGGCACGCTGATCGAGGTCGTCAACGTCAACTACGGCGCCGGTTCGCTGACCGGGTTCGCGCAGGCCGCCGACGCCGCGACGGGGTTGCAGGCGATCACCTTCACCGATGCGCCGGCGACGACGTTCCAGCAGGGACGCTCAGTGACCGGCTTCTATCCCTGGGCCTTGGGCGGGAACTGGACCGCCGGCATTCCCGCAGCCGGCGCCAGCGTCAATCTGAGCGCCGGCAATGTGGACAACATTTCCACCCTGTCGCTGACCGCGGCGACGCTGGCCAGCGGCGACGTGACCGATGTGGGCGGCACGCTGACCGTCGGCGACCTGACGGTGGCATCGGGTACCACCATCGCCGCCGATACGGCACACGGCAGCGCGCCGCGTCTGGCGATCGGCGGGGTCAGCGGCAGCGGCGCGACCATCGCGGCGATCGGCGGCGGCGCGAGCACCGATGTCAACGGCGCCAGCGACCCCGGCGAAGCCTACCTCGCCAGCGGCGGCGGCGCGCTGATCCTGCGCACCGCGCCGAACGCCGCCTCCGTCCTCGCGTTCGCCGGCAGCCACAGCATGCTGGCGCTGACCGATCCCGCCGGCACGGTGGCCGCCGCGGTGCAGAGCCTCGGCGGCAGCGACACGATCGAACTGCCGGGCAGTGCCGTCCTTGGCGTCAGCTTCGGCGCGAGCACGCTCGGCATCACCACCGATCTGGGCACCACGGTGTTCAGCGACGTGAGCTACGGCTTCACCCCGTCCAGCTTCAACGCAAGCCACGACGCGGCGACCGGGCTGGAGGCGGTGACGTTCTGTTTCCTCGCCGGCACGCGCATCGCAACGCCCGGCGGCGAGGTGGCGGTGGAGACGCTGCGGCCGGGCGACGCGGTGACGCTGGCGGATGGCGGCAGCGCGCGGGTGCGCTGGCTGGGCCGGCAGAGCATCGCGGCACGGTTCGGCGACCCGCTGCACACCTGGCCGGTGCGCATCCGCGCCGGCGCGCTGGGCGGCGGCCTGCCGCGGCGCGACCTGCTGCTTTCGCCCGGCCATGCGCTGTTCCTGGACGGGCTGCTGGTGCAGGCGGGGGCGCTGGTCAACGGCCGCGCGATCCGGCGCGAGACGCGCATGCCG
>JAKAZX010000044.1 GCA_021826485.1 Pseudomonadota bacterium
CGTCCTCGATCGCGCCGCGGCCGCATCGCCCATGAGTCTGCTGGAGCGGGTGCGCCTGCCGCGTGCGCTGACCCGCCCGACCGAGGGGGAGCCTGAACGGGCGATCGTCGCGACCGATCTGGTGAAGGACGTGCGGACCGAACACGGGCCGCGCCGCATCCTCGACGGCATCAGCTTCCGCGTCGGCCCCGGAGAGCGGCTGGCGGTGCTGGGCCGCAACGGCGCCGGCAAATCGACGCTGATCCAGTTGCTCGCCGGTTTGCAGAAGCCGACCGCGGGGCACATCCATCGCGGCCTCAGCCTGTCCTGGCCGCTCGGCCTCAGCGGCGGTTTCGTGGGCGAGATGACCGGCTACGACAATGTCCGCTTCATCGCCGCGATCTACAACAAGCCCTGGCGGGAAGTGCTGGATTTCGTCGCCGACTTCACCGAACTCGGCGACAGCCTGCACGAGCCGGTGCGCATCTATTCCAACGGCATGCACGCCCGCCTGTCGCTGGCGCTGTCGCTCGCCATCAACTTCGAATGCCTGCTGATCGACGAGGTGATCGTGGTCGGCGACCAGCGCTTCCAGCGCAAATGTTTCCGCGAGATCTTCGAGAACCGGCGCCACAACAGCATGATCCTGGCGGTCCACGCGACCGACGTGGTGGAGGCCTACTGCTCCCGCGCGCTGGTGCTGAAGGACGGGCGGGGCCGCATCTTCACCGACGTGAAGGCGGCAACCCGCATCTACGCGACGCTGTGAGACGCGAGGCCGTGGCCGGGCGCTACGGCACGTAGGCGTTCACGGTCAGCGCCGTCACCGCCGGGGACACGAGCTGGCCGAACAGGTTGAACAGCTTGTTCACGTCCACGATCGGCGCGTCCGAGACGTACATGATATCGTTGTTGCGCATCACGAAATGCCGTGACGTGAACAGCGACGCCGGCTGGCTCATGTCGATGTGGTAGACCACCGGGATGAAGCCCTGCTGCGGCGCCGGCGCGCCCGCGCGCACGGCGGGCGGCAGCAGCCCGATGACCGCCTCCGGCTCGTAGCGCAGCACGAACACGCCGGCCGGGTTGGCGCGGTCGTCCAGCAGGCCGCCGGCCTTGGCCAGCGCGCCGTCCAGCGTCAGGCTGGCGCCGCCGAACGGCACGTCGCCGTTGCGGCCGAACGCACCGAACACCGTGATGGACTGCGGATCGCGGATCAGCACCACCTGATCGTCCGGGCGGATGTAGATGTTCTCCCGCGGGGTATCGAGCACTTCCTCCAGCGGCACGCGCACGGTGCGGCCGTCGCGCGACAGCGCCACCACGATGTCGCTGACCGGGGCGCGGATGCCGCCGGCGGTGGCGATCACGTCCAGCAGCCGGTCCCCGCGCACGCTCAGCGGCACACGTGCGCCGGGCCCCACCTCCCCCATCACGGTCGCGGTGTTGCTGACATTGCGCGTCACCGTCACCAGCGCCTGCGGATTGACCGCCTTGCCGGCAAGGCGATCGACGATTTCCTGCTCCACCTCCGGCGGGGTGCGGCCGACCACGCGCACCCGCCCGGCGAACGGCACGGTGATCGCCCCGTCGCGCGCCACCACCTGCGGCGGAATGGCGGTGCCGTGCGATGCCGCGCCCGGCACCAGGCTGCTGCCCGTGGGCGCGCCGAACAGCCCGCCGGTTCCGGCTTCCCACAGGATGATTTCCACCTGGTCGCCGATTCCGATCCGCTGCTCCCCGGCCGGGCGGTAGTCGCCGAACACGCCTTCCAGCGTCGGCTCGCGCACCGGGGCGAGCGCCTCGGCCACCGGCTGGGTGAGCTCGATCAGCGCGGCATGGCCCTGCATCTTCTGCTGCACCGCCAGCATGTCGGTCCGGTACGGGCCGGACCGCGGCAGGATCGAGCACCCGCCGAGCAGCACCACGGCGAGGCATGCGGCGGTGATGGATCGGCGGTGACGCGGCAAGGGCAGCGGTTTCATCGGGCGGGCAATGCCGCAACGAATGTCGCGACGGCGGGCGGGCAGCGCATGGCCCTGCTTATGGGGCCGTTGCCGGCCGGTCAAGCCGATTGCCCGGCGCTTGGCGGCGTGGCCGGTCCGTGCCACAGATGCCGCCGATGCCGCCCGCCATCCTCTACGATCAGAACGATCTCGCCTATCGCATGGGCACCGGCATCGCCACCTATGCCAGCAATCTTGCCAAGGCCGCGCAGCAGGCCGGCATCGCCGCGGAGGCGCTGCTGAGCACCGATGTTGCGATCGACCCGCGCAACCCGGTGCTGGCCGAGGTGAGCCTGTTCGACTACCGCCGCCCGCCGAAGCTGCCCTGGCTGGAACCGGCCACCAGCACGGTGCGCGGCCTGCTGCGCAGCCCGTTCGGCTACCGGCCGCAACTGCTGCCGAGCAGCGGCACCGTCCTGCTGTCCCCGGGCAGCGTGCCGGTGTTCGACCGGACCTATGTGACGCGGCGGCTGTTCAATGCCGCGCGGGCCTATTTCTACGCCTATGGCCGTTTCGCGCGCGTGCGCATGCCCGCCACCCCGGCGCTGTTCCATGCCACCCACCCGCTGCCGGTGCAGGTCCAGGGCTGCCCCAACATCGTCACCGTCCATGACCTGGTGCCGCTGCGCCTGCCGTTCATGACGCTCGACAACAAGCGCTACATCTTCCGGCTGCTCGATGCGCTGATGCGTCGGGCTGACCACATCGTCACCGTCTCGGAGTTCTCGCGCCGCGACATCATGGCGCTGTTCGGCGTGCCGGAACACCGGATCACCAACACCTATCAGGCGGTGTCGCTGTCGGCCCGCGGCCTCGCGCCCAGCGATGACGAGGCGGCCGAGCAGGTGGCCAACTTGTTCGGCCTCGATCCCGGGCAGTACTACCTGTTCATCGGCGCGCTGGAGCCGAAGAAGAATGTCGGGCGGCTGATCGACGCCTATGCCGCCTCCGGCAGCCGCCGGCCGCTGGTGATCGCGGGCGGGGAGGGGTGGCAGAACAAGGCGGACCTGGAGCGCATCAACGACACCCGCTTCGGCTTCTGGCGCATCCGGGACAACACCGTCTCGGCCCACCGGCAGGTGCGCCGCATTCCTTACCTGCCGGCCGAGCAGCTCGTGCTGCTGCTGCGCGGTGCGCGGGCGCTGCTGTTCCCCTCGGTGTTCGAGGGGTTCGGCCTGCCGGTGCTGGAGGCGATGACGGTCGGCACGCCGGTGATGACCTCCGACCGCACCTCGCTGCCCGAGGTGGCCGGGGATGCGGCATTGCTGGTCGATCCGACCGATCTCGCCGGCATGACCCGCGCGATCCGCCGGCTGGACAATGACAGCGACCTGCTGGCCGAGATGTCCCGGCGCGGCCGGGTGCAGGCCGAGCAGTTCAGCATGGCGCGCTATCAGGCGCGGGTGCGTGAACTCTACGGCACGCTGCTGGGCAGCGTGCCGGGCGGGTAGCCGGGTCAGGCCGGCAGGCGCAGCGCTCGCAGCAGGTCGCCCCGGTCGGCGATGCGCCGCCCGTCCCGCGCCAGCCGGCGGAGCTCTGCCGCCGGGGGGAAGCCGCAATAGGGCAGCGGCGAGACCACCCGTTCCTCGGCCGCCCCGGCGGCCAGCCGGTCCAGCGTTTCGGCCAGCATCGGCACGGCTGCCAGGTGCAGATGCCGCGCCGCCGCCAGCGCGGTGGTGCCGGGCGGCAGCGCCAGCGACCGCTGGGCCAGGATCGGGCCGGCATCGATGCGCGGCACCAGCCGGTGCAGGGTGACGGCGAAGCGGGGCGTCGGTTCCAACAGGGCGTGGATGGTCGGCACCGGCCCGCGCTGGGCCGGCAGCAGGCCCGGATGGACATTGATGCCGCCCCGGGGCACCGCGGCGATGGTGGCGGCCGTGAGGATCTGGTCGAAATGGAAGGTGACGATCAGCTCGGCGCCGCTGTCCGCCAGCAGGGCGCGGAAGGCCGGCGCGTTGCAGTCGGGCACCGCGGCAGAGGCAAGGCCCAGGCGCCGGCACAGCGCCGCCAGCGGCGTCCGCTCCGGCGGGGACGCAGCGGCGCGGCGGCGCAGGGCGAGGCCCCCGGCCAGCCGCGGCAGGGCGAAATTGGCGGCGAGATATGGCAGCAGCCGCAGGCCGGAGTGGCGCAGCAGCCGCAGCGTGCGCCGCGCCTCCGCCAGCCCGTGCAGCCGCATCGGGTCGGACAGCCCGACCAGCGCGATGCGGCCGGCATGGTCCGCCGCGAACCGGCGCACCGCCTCGGCGGAGGCGAGCGATTCGAAGGTCAGCAGGGCGATGCGCAGGAAAATGCCTCCGGCCGCGGCGATGGCACGCGGCCGCCGGCCCCGTCAAGCGCCGCCGGCCGGCCATCGCGTGCATGCGCCATGACGCAGCCGGCTCCGGCCGCTATCAAGGCGCCCGGATGACGGACAGGATGCGGACGGCATGAACCAGACGAGGCGCGGCAAGCCGGCCGCCATGATCGGCGGCCTGCGGACCGCCTATCGGCACGTGTACAACGCGGCCTATGCCGCCGGCCATGCCGGCTGGCTGTTCGACCTCGGCGACCTGCGGCGCCGGCCGCGCCATGTCAACGAGGCGGCGATCCGCAAGCTGTGCGGCAACGCCTATCTGGGCGACCGCTCGGCGCTGTGCCGCGTGCTCGGCCGCTACAAGATGTTCGTCGATACCACCGATATCGGCCTGTCCACCCACATGCTGATGGACGGCTACTGGGAGATGTGGGTGACGGAGGCGATGCTCGGCTTCGTGCGCGCCGGCATGGTCGTGCTCGATGTCGGGGCCAACCTTGGATACTACACGCTGCTGCTGGCCGATCTGGTCGGCCCGGCGGGGCACGTGCATGCGTTCGAGCCGAATCCGCAGATCATGCGGCGGCTGTCGCAGTCGGTCGCGGTCAACGGGTTCGGTTCACGCACCACGCTGCACGCCGCCCCGCTGTCCGCCCGCGTGGGAGAGCGGGTGCGGCTGATCGTGCCCGACGGGGAGCCCAAGAACGCGCACATCCTGCCGGAAACGAGTGCCGGCCCGTTCGGCGTGCCGATGCAGACCACGACGATCGACGAGGTGGTCGGCGAAGGCCCGGTGGATTTCATCAAGATTGATGCCGAGGGCGCGGAGCGTGCGATCTGGGACGGCATGCGCGGCGTGCTCGCCCGCCGCCGGCCGCTGGTGATCTTCCTGGAGTTCAATGCCGGCCGCTATGACGACCCGGCCGGGTTCCTCGGCGAAATCCGCGCCCAGGGTTTCGCGCTGGCGCAGATCGACATGCGCCGCGGCGTGGTGCCGGTGGAGGAGGCGACGCTGCTCGCCCGCACGACGGGGGAGGACTGGATGCTGGTGCTGGCGCGCTGAGCCAGGCGATGCGACGCAGCGGCAACACCGTGCTGATCACCGGCGGCGGCAGCGGCATCGGCCTGGCGCTGGCCGAACGCCTGCTGGCGGCCGGCAACACCGTGATCGTCTGCGGTCGCGACCCGGCACGGCTGGACGCCGCCTGCGCGCGCCTGCCCGGGCTGGTCGCAATCCGCGCCGACGTCGCCGACCCGGCAGCGCGGGAGGCGCTGGTGCGCGAGGTGACCGGGCGGTTCCCGGCGCTGAACGTGCTCATCAACAACGCCGGCCATGTCGAGGTGTGCGATCCGGCCGCGCCCGCGCATGTCGAGGTGCTGCGCCATGAGATCGCGGTGAATCTGCTCGCCCCGGTGGCGCTGACCATGCTGCTGCTGCCGCGGCTGCGGCTGCGCGACGATGCGTGCATCGTCAACGTCACCACCGGCTACGTGTTCCTGCCGAGCGCCCGCACCGCGCCGTACAGCGCCACCAAGGCGGCGATGCACGTCATGACGCGGGCGCTGCGGTTCCAGTTGCGCGGCACGACGGTGCGCGTCGTGGAGGTCATGCCGCCGGCCGTCGATACCGCGATGGCGACGCATTATCCGGGGCCGAAACTCACCGTGGCGGATGCCGCCGACCGTATCTTGCGCGGCCTGCTGCGCGACCGGCAGGAGATCGTGATCGGCCTGTCGCGGCTGGGACGGCTGACGGCGCGGATCGCGCCGAACCTGGCTTTCGGCGTGATGAACCGCCTGGAACTGCGGCCGGCGCCGGCGCTGCGCTGGCCGGGGCGGCGGCGGGCCGCGCCGGATCAGCCGGCGAGCGACCGCGCCCGGTCGTAAACGGCCTGCTCCGCCACGAACAGCGGCGCCAGCGCCGGTTCGGCCTGCGCCGCCGCGAACTGCTCGGCCAGCGCCTCACGCAGGTCGGCGGCCGGACGGGTGCGGTTGCGGTGCCGCAGCCGCGGCGGCGTGTCCCATCCCAGCAGCCGCGTCAGCTCGGCGAAGAACCCGGCCACGCCATCGACCGTGCCGACCAGGTCCATCTCCTCCAGATAGGCGGTGACGGCGGGCACCTGCCCGATCAGGTCCTCGGCGCGCAGCAGTTGCGCCGGCCCGATCCCGGCATACAGCGAACCGGTCTGGAAGATCGCGAAATACGGCCGCGCCAGCAGGAACGCCCGCAGATCGAGCCGCATCGCGGCTTCGTGGTCGGGCACTTCGCGGTTCAGCCGCAGCCACAGATAGTTGGAAATCACGTGGTCGCGCGGCTCGCGCAGCAATGTCGCGATGCGCGTGCGCCCGCGCAGCGGCAGAGCCGCCGCAGTCAGCGGATGGCCGTAGATGAACTGGCCCGGTTGCAGCCCGCGCTCCACCAGGCGCTGCACGTAGCCGGCGGACAGATTGCCCTCCTCGGTGCTGCGCAGGCGGCGCGGGATCAGCGCGCGGATGGCCTTGATGACGCTGGTGCCGGCGGTTTTCGGGACGTGGTGGAAGAACACCGGCCCGGGCAGCGCGGTGCGGCGGCGGGATGCGCCGGCGAACAGGGAGAGCAACACCCTCAGGCGCCCCGCCGGTGCATGCGTCAGGTGCGCGAGAAATCCACCACCGCGGCGAATCCCGTTTCCGTGCCGAAGGCCAGCCGCGCGCCGTCGGCGCTCCAGCCGAGGGCGGAGACGGGGCCGCGGCCGGGGCCGGCCACCGGCAGCAGCCGCCCGCTGGCGATGTCGGCCACCAGCACCACGCCGTCGGCGAAACCGGCGGCCACCGCCTCCATCTGCGGGTGGCAGGCGACGGCGGTGCAGATCACTTCGGCGGCGCCGGCCAGCTCGGTCGGCGCCTTGCCCATCGGGCCGCCGCCGGTGAACGGCCACAACACGATCGACTCCGCCCCCGAGGTCGCCAGCCACTTGCCGCTGCGGGTGAACGACAGTGACCGCGTCTTGCCCGGATAGCCGCTCATGCGCATGTGCTGCCCGTCGGACAGCCGCCAGCCGTGCAACGCGTTTTCCTGCATGGCGGTGACCACGCTGTCGCCGTCCGGGCTGATCGCGATCGCGGTGTGGCTGCCCTTCCATTCCAGCAGGCGAGGATTGTCGCTTTTCGAGGCGACGAACCACAGGCTGGCGCCGTTGTAGTGGCTGGCGGCGATGCGCTTGCCGCGCGCATCGAAGGCAAGGCCGCTGACCGTGGACGGATGCGCCAGCGTCTTCAGCGCCACGCCGGCGCCGTCGAACAGATGCACCTGCTTGCCGACGGCGCAGGCCAGGACGGCGGATTTGCCATCGGCGAAGCCGGCCACGTGCTCCACCCATTTCATGCCGAAGCGGGCGATCTCCGCTACCGTCCCGTCGCGTGCGGTGCGCATGAGCCGCCCGTCATCGCCGCCGGAGACGAAGCCCGGGCCGGCGGGATCGGCGGTGAGCGCCAGCACCGCGCCGTCATGCGCCGCCACGCTCCGCCATTCGCTGCCGTGCAGCAGTTGCAGCGACCCGTCGCCGAGCGCGAACGCCGCCGTCCCGGTGCGGTCGAATGCCGCCGCCACCACGAACGCCCCGAGCGTGCGCTGCACGCCGCGGGTTTCCAGCAGGTGATCCGCCGAGGCTGCCTGGCTCACGCGCGCGTCATTCCTTCACCTGGCACGATTCGAACCCGCGGCGGAGCTGCGGGCGGTTGAGGTTGCGGCCGATGAACACGATGCGGCTGTGCCGCGGCGCGCCTTCCTTCCAGGGGCCGACGAAATCGCCGTCGGCCATCATGTGCACCGCCTGGAAGGCGAACCGCCGGTCCTCCCCCGGATACGCAAGAATGCCCTTGGTGCGCAGCAGGTTCTGCCCCTCGGCGGCGAGCAGCGCGCCGATCCAGGCGTTGAACCGCTCCGGGTCG
Source organism: Pseudomonadota bacterium (assembly GCA_021826485.1). GTDB lineage: Bacteria > Pseudomonadota > Alphaproteobacteria > Acetobacterales > Acetobacteraceae > JAFKFJ01. Next base: position 8,209 of record JAKAZX010000044.1, read on the forward strand.
ATCGGGCGCGTCACCTCGAAGCTCATCGAGGCCACGTCCTCGTTGTGCTCGTGCGCGTCGTCGTCGAGGAAATCGGGCGTGTGCGCCAGCACCCGTTCCAGGTCGAAGGCGCCCTGGTCGAGCAGCGCCGTCACCGGCACGTCGCCGCGGGTGGCGCGGTGGATGGTGGCGAACGGGTTGATTTCGCGCACCCGCCGCTCCACCTCGGCCAGTTCCTCGGCGCTCGCCAGATCGGTCTTGTTGAGCACGATCACGTCGGCGAAGGCGATCTGGTCGGCCGCCTCGTGGCTGTCGGCCAGCCGCGCCGGCAGATTCTTGGCGTCCACCACGGTGACGATCGCGTCCAGCCGCGTCCGGGTCCGCACCGTCTCGTCCACGAAGAAGGTCTGCGCCACCGGGGCCGGGTTGGCGAGGCCGGTCGTCTCGATGATGATGCCGTCGAAACGGCCCGGGCGCTTCATCAGGCCGCCGACGATGCGGATCAGGTCGCCGCGCACGGTGCAGCAGATGCAGCCGTTGTTCATCTCGAACACTTCCTCGTCGCTGTCCACGACCAGGTCGTTGTCCACGCCGAGCTCGCCGAACTCGTTGATGACCACCGCGTATTTGCGGCCGTGCTGCTCGGTCAGGATGCGGTTGAGCAGCGTCGTCTTGCCGGCGCCGAGATAGCCGGTCAGGACGGTGACGGGAATCTGGTCGGTCTTGGCGGCGGTGTCGGGCATCGCGGTCTCGCTGGCTCGGGGGACGCCGCTCATATAGGCGCGTCCGCGCCGCGCGGCCATGTCGCCAGCGTCTGCCGGCGCAGCGCCGCCAGCGCCGCTGCCGCCACCGGCAGGTCGAAGCCGGCCGCTCGCGTCTGCCCCGCCGCGCCCAGCGCCGCCTGCCGGCCCGGGTCGCGGGCGAGCGCGACAAGGGCGGCCGCCATCCCGGCCGGGTCGTCGGGGTCGATCGGCACCGCCGCCTCCCCGGTGACCTCCGGCAGTCCGCCACGCGGGGCGCAGAGCAGGGCGGCGCCGCTCGCCATCGCCTCCAGCGCGGTCAGGCCGAACGGTTCCGGCCAGCGGCTCGGCACCACCACGATGGCGGCGCGGGCCATTGCGGCCAGCACGTCCCCATGCGGGCGCCAGCCTTCCATCACCACCCCCGCCGCCGCCGCGTCGCGGCGCAGGGCGCGCAGGTAAGGCGTCTCGGGGCTGTCGGCGCCGAACCGGTCGGCGCCCAGCATGGCCGCCCGCCAGCCGGGCAGGTGCGGCAGCGCCGCTGCGCAGGCGGCGACGAAGGCATCTGCCCCCTTGTCGGAGACGACGCGGCCGGCGAACAGGATCAGCCGCTCGCGCTCCGCGGGCGGCGGTGGCAGGCACGCCAGATCGACGGCGTTCGGCAGCACCGCCACCCTCGCGCCGGCGTCCGTCCCGTCGAGCAGCCGCCCGCGCAGCCAGGCCGACACGGTGACGACGGCGGCGAGGCGACCCAGCAGGATGCGGCGGTCCCGCGCCGTGCGGGCGCACCGCATGCCCTGCGGGTCGTTGTGCAGGAACAGGCTGACCGGCAGGCCCGGCAGGGCGCGCGCCAGCAGCAGCGCCAGTTCCGGGCGGTTGTGGACCTCCACCAGCGCCGGCGGGGCGCGACGCAGGTGCCGGGCCACGGCGGCGGCGAAGCGGCGGGACTGGCCGGCGAGCAACCGTACTGGGCGCAGCGGGGTGAAGGCGACATCGGGGAACGGGCCGGCGGTGGGGGTGCCCAGGACCTCCGCCGCGAAGCCCTCGCCGGCGCGGGCCAGGCCATGCACCACCAGCCCGACCGCCCCGGTCGCCGCCGGCGAGAACGCCTCGCGCGGCGGCAGGACGATGGCGACGCGGGGCAGTTGCATGACGGCGCCGACCCTAGCCGCAGACGCGCAGCGCGGCTATGGCGCGCCGGCCACAGCCTCAGCCGGCTTCGGGCAGTTCATATTTCGCGATCCGCCACGGCTCGTCCGCCGCCGCCGCATACCATTCGGCGACCGGCGGAAAGCCGCGCACGGCGGAACAATAGGCCTCGGTCTCCGGCGCCAGCGCCGGGCGGTAGGTCAGTAGCCGCGCGACCACCGGGGCGTACATCGCATCGGCCAGGGTGAAGCCGGCGCCGAACAGGAACGGCCCGCCGGCGCCGAAGCGCGCCCGCGTCTGCCGCCAGATCGCCTCGATCCGCGCGATATCGGCCAGGCTCCCCTCCGTCCGGCCGAGGCCCGGATAGTGGCGGCCAAGATTCATCGGCATGTTTTCCCGCAGCGGCCGGAAGCCGGCATGCATCTCGGCGGCGATGGCGCGGGCATGGGCGCGGGTGGCGGGGTCCTGCGGCCACAAAGCGGGCGCCAGTTCGGCGCAGTATTCGCCGATCGCCAGCGTCTCCCACACCGCGACGCCGCGATGCTCCAGATAGGGCACGAGGCCGCTGGGGCTGACCGCCCGGACCGCCGGGGTCATGCCGCCGGCGAGCGGAATCACCTCCACCGTCACGTCCAGCCGGGCCAGCCGCACCGCCAGCCAGCCGCGCATGCTCCAGGACGAATAGCGCCGGTTGCCGATATAGAGTGTGCCGTCCGCCATCCCATCGATCCCTTGCCGTTGGCGCCGTTACGCGCGAACCTGTCCGCCCGGTCAGACCAGGAATTGATCCATGAACGACATCCCGCCGCGCCCGAACAACCTCGAAGCCTTCTGGATGCCGTTCACTGCCAACCGCGCCTATAAATCGTCCCCCCGCCTGCTCGCGCGGGCGGAGGGGATGCATTACTACACCAGCGAGGGGCGGGAGATCATCGACGGCACCGCGGGGCTGTGGTGCGTGAATGCCGGCCACGGCCGCCGCGAGATCACCGAGGCGATCCAGCGCCAGGCGGCGACGATGGATTTCGCGCCGACCTTCCAACTGGGCCATCCGGTCGCCTTCCAGGCCGCCGCCAAGGTCGCCGAGCACACGCCGCCGGGGCTGGACCGGGTGTTCTTCACCAATTCCGGCTCGGAAAGCGTCGATACCGCGCTGAAGATCGCGCTCGCCTACCAGCGCGCCCGCGGCGAGAGCCAGCGCGTGCGCCTGATCGGGCGGGAGCGCGGCTATCACGGCGTCGGCTTCGGCGGCATCTCGGTCGGCGGCATCGGCGCCAACCGCAAGCAGTTCGGCGCGCTGCTGCCCTATGTCGATCACCTGCCGCACACCCACGCGCCACAGCACACCGCCTTCACCCGCGGAGAGCCGCAATGGGGCGCGCATCTGGCGGATGTGCTGGACGGCATGGTGACGCTGCACGGCGACACCATCGCCGCCGTCATCGTCGAGCCGCTGGCCGGTTCGACCGGCGTGCTGGTGCCGCCCGCGGGCTATCTGCAACGGCTGCGCGAACTGTGCGACAAGCACGGCATCCTGCTGATCTTCGATGAGGTCATCACCGGGTTCGGCCGGCTGGGCACGTTCTTCGGGGCGGAGCGCGTCGGCGTGGCGCCCGACATCATGACCATGGCGAAGGGGCTGACCAACGCGGCGGTGCCGATGGGCGCGGTCGCGGTGCATGACCGCATCTACCGCACCATCGTCGATGGCGCCCCGGCGGGGATCGAGCTGTTCCACGGCTACACCTATTCGGGCCATCCGCTGGCCGCCGCCGCCGCGGTCGCCGCGATCGACCTGCACGTGGCGGAGGACCTGCCCGGCCGCGCCCGCGCGATGGAGGGATATTTCGAGGATGCCGTCCACAGCCTGAAGGACCTGCCGAACGTCATCGACATCCGCAACATGGGGCTGGTCGCCGGGATCGAGTTGCAGCCGCGCCCCGGCAAGCCGACCGACCGCGCGGTGCGCGTGTTCCACCGCTGCTTCGATGCCGGCGTGCTGATCCGCACCACCGGCGACATCATCGCCCTGTCGCCGCCGCTGGTCGCCGAATGCCCGCATATCGACCGCATCTTCGAGACGCTGGGCGAGGCGATCCGCGCCGAAGCGGCGTGACGGCACGGGGGCGGCCGGAGGCGCCGGGAGCACGCTGACCTGGACCGCCGGCCCGCCCGCGCGGCGGCGGATTGATCCAGATCAAGGCCCGGCACCGCCGCCGGGGCCAAGCAGGCAACCGGAACGGTCGCCGGGCCGCCACGCCTGCTTCCGCGGCAAGCTGCCGCCTTGCCGATCCGGCGTGCCGTTCCTGCCGTCGTCATCGGCGCGGAGGAACCATGCAGGACAACACGCTCCCGTTCGTGATGCTTGACGAGGCGGCGATCGCCGCCGCGCCGCTGCAACGCGACCCCTATGACTTCGCCTTCGTCGAACAGGCGCTGCCGGCGCAACAGCGGGATGCGGTGCTGGCCGATGCGCCGCGCATTCCCGACCGTGGCAGCTACGGACTGCCCGATCTGCAGTACGGGCCGCAGTTCGGCGCGGTGCTGCGCGACCTGCTGAGCGTGCGCTTCCGCCGGCTGGTGGAGGAGAAGTTCGACACCGATCTCAGCCAGCGGCCGCCTTGCATCGTGATGATGGGCAACACCTCCGGCCACTACAACGAGGGCTACGCGCATCCGGACAGCCCGCACAAGATCATCACCGTGCTGCTCGGCTTCACCCGCGAATGGCCCTACCAGCGCGGCCGGCTGCGCGTGCTGCGCAGCGCCGACCGGGAGGACTGTGCCTTCGAGTTCGCGCCCGAGTTCGGGCGGATGCTGATGTTCCGCGTGTGCGGCCATTCCTGGCACGGCTTCCTGCCGCAGAAGGGCCAGCGCATGAGCCTGCAACTCTGCTACGTCGACTCGGAATGGTATGTGCGCAAGGAATATCTGCGCCACCGCATCAGCGCGCAGGCGAAATCCGTGCCGCTGCTGCGCCGCGCGATCGACTGGGCGCCGCGGCGGATCGGCGGCGGGCCGTGATGCCGTATCCGCCGGTCCCCGCGGTCTCCGGCATCGCCGCGCAGTTCTGCGCGGCGCTGGCCGCGGCGGAGCGTGCCGAGCGCCCGTACCGCCACTGGAAGCTGCAACAGGTGTTTCCGGTCGATCTCTGCACCGGCATCCTGACGCTGCCGATCGTGCCGCCCATGCTCGGCGCGACCGACGGCACGCGCAACAGCTACAACGCCGCCCGCACCTTCATCACGCCCGCCCTGCGCGCGCGGTTCCCGACCTGCGCGGCGCTGGCGGAGGCGTTGCAGCGGCCGGAGGTCGCGCGGCTGCTGGCGGAGACCTGCGGCATCGCGGCGGACGGCAGCTTCCTGCGCATGGAGTATATCCAGGACACCGACGGCGCGTGGCTGGAGCCGCATCGCGACATCCCGGAAAAACTGTTCTCGATGGTGGTCTACCTGTTCACCGGGCCGGACGCGGCGGAATGGGGCACCGACATCTATGACGCGGACCGGCGCTGGGTCGGGCGGTCCGCGGGCACGTTCGACTCGGCGGTCATCTTCGTGCCCGGTCCCGCCACCTGGCACGGCTTCGACCGCCGGCCCATCGTCGGCGTGCGGCGGCTGATGGAGATCAACTACGTGCGGCCCGACTGGCGCGACCGCGACCAACTGGCGTTCCCGGAACAGCCGGTCCGCACCGGCTGACCCGCCGCGCGCCGGCGCGGACGGCTCAGAACTGCTTCAGCAGCCGGTCGATATAGTCCAGCTCCGGCTGCGGGCGGCTGCGGTCGGCGGCGCGGCGGCGCAGCTCCTCCTGGATCGCGCGGGTGCGCGCCTGTTCCATCTGCTCGGGCAGCGTCACGTCGGCGCTTTCGTCCGCGCCGTTGGCGCCTTCCTTCAGCGGCCGGCCGAGCGGATCGACGCGCTGGTCGCCGCGATGGCCGAACCCCGGCTGGCCGCGCCACGGCCGGTTGCCGCCGCCCGGGCTGTTCGGGTCGCCGCCGCGCGGGTCGCCGAAGGCGAGGCCGGGGCCGTCTTGGTCCCCCTCCGCATCGCCCTGCTGGTCGCCGTCCTGCTGGCCGGGCATGCCGAAGGCCTGGGCCATCTGCTCGCTCATCGCCTCGCCGCCTTTTTGGAGCGCCTCGATCGCCTTGCGCGCGTCCTCGGCCGCCGGGCCGTCGTGCCCCTGCGCGAGATTCTCCGTGGCCCCGTGCATCGCCTGATCGGCGTCGCCGAGATTGGGCGGAATCTGGCCCATCAGGTCGCCGTATTGCTGCATCAGCTCGCCGAGCGCGCGGCGCAGCGCCTGCTGCACCCGCGCGTCCTGCCGGCGGTCGGGGGCGGCGGCCTGGCTGTCCGGCTGGCCGATCGCGCTGTCGCGGCGCTGTGCCTGGTCGAGCAGCCGGCCTTCCCGCTGCACCATGTCCTGCACCGCGTTCAGTTGCTGCTGGCCCTGCTGGCGCTTCTGCGCGCGCTGGCGCGCCTGGGCGTCGCGGTGCATCGGGCGGGCATGCTGCAGGGCATCGAGCATCTTCTCCAGCTCGGCCATCTGCTGCTCGGCGTCCTGCATGCGCCCCTGTTCGATCGCCTGGCGCATTTCCTCCGCGAGTTTCTGGGCGTCCTCGGCGTTCATCTGCTGGCCCTGCGGGTCGGCGAGCTGCGCGTCCGGGTCGCGCTTCATCTGCTCGGCGAGGGCTTGCAGATGCTGCTGGATCGCCTGTTCCAGCGCCTCGATGCGCTTCTCGATCGCCTTCGGGTCGCGCGTGCCGCCGTGCTTCTGCGCATCCATCGCATCGCGCAGTGCCTGCCGCGCCGCTTCCAGCGCGCGCGCGGTCTTGGCGGTCAGCCCTTCCTCCAGGTGCAGCGCGAGCTGCCACAGCAGCGCCTGCACCGCCGGCACCGAGGCGGCGTCGCGGTCGTACAGCAGCCGCTCGCTGGCCGAGCGCAGGGCGAGATAGCCGCCGACATCGCCCTGCCAGACCGCGGGCTGGTCGCCGATGCGGTCCAGTTCCGCGATCGCCGGCGCGCGGCGGTCCGGGTGCAGGGTCAGCCCCTTGCGCACCGCGATGATGGCGCGCGCGGTGGGGTTGTCGAACCGCCGCTCGGGCAGGGTGAACGAGGCGTCCGCGCTGGTGCCGGTCAGTCCCGGGGCGTCGCGGGCGACCAGCCGGGCGATCACCGGCAGGCCGGCCCAGGGATGCGGCGTCAGGTCCTGCACCCGCGCCCCCTTCGCCTGCTTGGGCGCGCCGCCGGGCAGCGGGATCGGCACCACCAGCGGCGGCGCGTCCGGCCGGTCCTTCA
>JAKAZX010000470.1 GCA_021826485.1 Pseudomonadota bacterium
GGCCGGTGCGGTTCGCCAGCCCGCGCGATGCGCGGGAGATGGGGATCGCCACCGTCTATCAGGAAGTCGGCACCCTGCCGATGATGAGCGTCGCGCGCAATTTCGTGCTCGCCGCCGAACCGAAGAAGGGCCGCGGCCTGTTCGCCCGTCTCGATCTCGAAGCAGCGTCGCGCATCGCGCTGAAAAGCCTGCGCGATCTCGGCATCAGCCGGGTTTCCGACGGGAACCAGCTCGTCGGCACGCTCTCGGGCGGCGAGCGGCAGGCGCTGGCGATCGGGCGCGCCGTGCATTTCGGCGCCCGCGTCCTCGTGCTCGACGAGCCGACGGCGGCGCTGGGCGTACGGGAATCGGCAACCGTTCTCCAGCTCATCGAGAAGGTGCGCGAACGCGGCGTCGCGGTCCTGTTCATCACCCACAACGCCTATCACGCCTACGCCGCGGGCGATCGGTTCATGGTCCTGCGCCGCGGCGAGATGCTGGCGGCGTTCGGCCGCAACGAACGGACGATCGGCGAGGTGATCGAACTGATGGCCGGCGGCGCCGAACTCAAATCCCTGCTCTCGGCGGCGGAGCGGCCGGGACGGGATCGCGGCGTCGCCGCGCCGCCGGAGGGCTGAGCCGGCCCGGCGATCAGCCGGCGGACAGGCCGCTCAGCGCGACAGTGCCGCCCTTGCGCCAGTACTGCTCGGTCATCCTGACCGTGACGGCCAGGGTGCGCACCCCGGCGACGTTCAGCACGGCATCGCCGTCGGTCCAGCGGTATCCGTCCTCCGGCGCGTGCCAGCCGGCCAGGCAGACGGCATCGTCCAGCCCGAGCGGCCCCTGGTCGCCCAGCACCTGCGCCACCGCGACGCCGAGGCGGCGATGGTCGGCCAGCGCCGCCGCGCGCTGGCCCGGCACCACGCTGCGCGACAGCAGGTGCACGCGGCGGGCGCCCGGCGGCAGCGCGAAGAAATAGCAGCGGCCGTGCTGCTGCGGGCGCAGCAGCCGGCCCTGCGCCCGCAGCCGCAGGTCGGGATCGCCGGTCAGTTCATGGCCCAGCCGCTCGGCGCGCGCGCGCAGCCGTTCGTGCGCCGCCGCACGCACCGGCCCGTCCAGTACCAGCGGCGCGCAGGCGTGGGTGGCCCAGGTCTGCCGCCCGGCCCGGTCCGGCGCGAAATCCGCATGCAGCCGGATCAGCGTGCCGCCGTTATCGAACGCGTCGCGGTTGCCGGTGTCGAGGTAGCTTTCGCACGCCAGCCCTTCGGCCAGCAGGATGTCGTGGCGCGGCAGCTCGACGTGCCAGTAGGTCACCTCGGCGACCCGCTCCTGCACGATCGTGGCGCCGTTCACCAGATAGCGGATCGGGATCAGCACGCCGTCGATCAGCACCGCATGGTCGGGCGACAGCACCAGGTCGCGCGCCGGCCGGTCATCGGCGAACGCCCCGGCCCGGACGCGCACCGGCCAGACATCGTGCGGGCGCGGATGGCGGCGGCAATCGACGCGGCGATGGCCGATCCAGCGCACCGGCACCACGCCGCCGCGCCGCGCGAGCACCGTCTGGCCGATCGCGAGATCCTCGACCGCCACGTCGCCGCTGCCGGTCGCGATCCGCGTGCCGGTGGCGAAGCAGGGAACGGCGGTGCCGAGCAGGTACTCGAAGCCGAAATCGTTGTTGGCGGTGGTCGTCACCGCGAGATTGAGCGACACCACATCGCTCGATGCGCCCGGCAGCGCGCCGAGATTGACCGCGTTGTCGGTGAAGAACGCTTCCGCCGCGGGCAGCGAGGTGAACGTCTCGCTGTTCACCGCCGTCCCGTTCACGTCGATGGTGAAGGCAAGCGACGTGAACCCGCTGTTCGCGGCCTCGGCCGTCACCATGCCGGCGATCAGGTCGCCGTGCAGCGAGGCGGGATCGATCGTCCACGTGCTGGAACTGTCGAGCGTATAGGTGCCCGTGCCGCCGCCGAGGTTTTCGCCCATCGCGCCGCCGCCCACCACGCTGGCGGCGGATGCGCCGAAGATGGAGGAGAGCGTCGGGCTGCCCGTGGCGAACGAGGCCAGGTTGCCGCCGCACGCCTGCGAATAGGCCGGTTCCGGCAGGTTCGGGAAGAACGGCACGTTGGCATTGTTGTCGTCCGCCTGGGCGATCGCGATCAGCCCGCCCTGCCCGCTCGCGCTGGCGCCGGCCGTCACCATCGTCAGGATGCCGCTGGCGGAGGTGGTGGCGCTGGCTGCGGCCAGGCCGGCGGAGCCGGACTCGTTGCTGGTGGCGCTGGCCATCTGGCCGGCCGAGGTGATCGCCGCCGCCTCGGCGGTGCCGTGTCCGGCGGGGGAGCCGGCGCCGGCATAGGCGCCGGCATTCGCCGTCGCGGTGTCGCCGAACGCCATTCCGGTCGTGATCGCGGTGACCTGTGCGGCCGCCGCGCCGCCGGCCCCTTGCGCGCCGCCGGCCCCGCCCGCGCCGCCGCGCGCGGTGCCGCTGGCGCTGACCACGTTCGCCCCGGTCAGGCTGATCCGCGCGGTGCCCGCCGCCCCGTTGCCGCCGCTTGCCACCCCGTTGCCCCCGGCGCCGCCGAAGGCGTTGACGGTGCCGGTGAGGGCGCTGGAGGGGACCGGGCTCTTGGTGTCATCGACGGTCAGATAGGACCCCGCCGCCCCGCCATTGCCGGCACTGGCACTGTTGGTGTTGGCCCCGCCGCCGGACCCGCCGGCGGCGGTCTGCGACAGCGTCAGATAGCCGCCGTAGCTGTACCCGCCGGCAGCGTTGGTCAGCATGCTGGCCGCACCCGCGCCGCCGCCGGCGCCGCTGAGGCCGCCATCGCCGCTGCCGCCGGTCTGGTTCACCGTCGCCACGGCATTGAAGCCGACCGCGGTGGCCGTGGTGCCCGAGGCCGCGCCGCCCGCGCCGCCGGTATAGCCGGTGCCGTTCGCCGCACCGCCGGTGCTGCCGCCCTGCGCGGTCGCGGTCGCCCTGGCCACGCCGCTGGTCTTCGCCGCCTCCGTGGCCGTCGCCGTCGTGCCGGTGACGGCACCGCCGGCGCCGCTGTT
>JAKAZX010000045.1 GCA_021826485.1 Pseudomonadota bacterium
TCTGACCGGCCGGCCGGTCAAATCCCGAGGGCTGCGAGGCGGATGATCTCCACCGTCTCGCCCGCCGCCGCCGGCGGCGCGCCAGGCGGGCGCAGGATCAGCGCGTCGGCCGCCGCCAACAGGCGCAGCAGGGCCGAGTCCTGCCGGCTGAACGCCGTTGCGACCGGCACGCCATCCGGGCCGGGTGCCAGGCTGGCGCGCAGATGGTCGGCGCGGCGGTCGTTGGCGGGGAGGGGGGCGCCGAGTCGGGCCGATTCGTGCGGCACGCCCGAATCGGACCGTCCGGCGAGTCGCGCCACCGCCGGCAGCAGGAACAGCACCGCGCAGACCAGGGCGGACACCGGGTTCCCGGGCAGGCCGAGCACCGGGGTTGCGCCCATGTGCCCGAACATCAGCGGCTTACCCGGCCGCATGGCGATCTTCCAGAAATCGACCGCGAGCCCCCGCTGCGCCAGCGCGTGCTGCACCAGATCATGTTCGCCGACGCTGGCCCCGCCGCTCGTCACCAGCAGGTCGGACGACACCGACGCGGCGGCGGCGATCGTGTCGGTATCGTCCGGCGCGATGGGCAGCACCATCGGCTCTGCCCCGATCGCGCGCAGGAAGGCGGCGAGCGCATGGGCGTTGGAGCTGACGATGCCGCCGGGGGGAATCGGCTCCCCCGGCAGCGCGATCTCGTCGCCGGTCGCGAGGATCGCGACGCGCGGGCGGCGATGCACCGTGACCCAGGGCAGGTTGCCAGCGGCGGCCAGCCCGACATCGCGCGCCGTCAGCCGCCGCCCGGCCGGCACCAGCACGTCGCCCGCCGCGAAATCCTGCCCGGTGCGGCGCACGTGCCGGCCCGCCGCCACGGCTTCCCGGACCGTCACGATGCCGTCCGCCTCCGCGGCGTCCTCCTGCAACAGCACGGTGTCGGCGCCGTCCGGTATCGGACTGCCGGTGAACAGCCGCAGCGCCTCCCCCGGTTGCAGCGTGCCGGTCCAGGGGTGGCCGGCCGGCGCGCTGCCGGCGACCCGCAGCCGCGCGCCTTCCGCCCCGTCGGCGGCGCGCAGCGCGTAGCCATCCATCGCCGAGAGGTCCTGCGGCGGCTGCGTCACGCGGGCGCACAGCGGCAGGGCGGCGACCCGCCCCCAGGCCTCCGCCAGATGCACGATCTCGGCCTCGGTCGGGCGCAGCCGGTCCAGGATGCGGGCGCGCGCCTCGGCGACCGGGATCATGCTCAGTCCTGCCGGAAGTCGCCGGACTTGCCGCCGGACTTGGCGAGCACCCGGATGCCCTCGATGCGCATGGCGCGATCCACCGCCTTGCACATGTCATAGACGGTCAGCGCCGCCACGCTCGCCGCCGTCAGCGCCTCCATCTCCACCCCGGTCCGTCCGGTGGTGCGCACCGTCGCGGTGATCGCGACGGCATCGGCGCCGTCCGGCGCCAGATCGAGCGTCACCGCGGTCAGCGGCAGCGGGTGGCAGAGCGGGATCAGCTCGGCGGTGCGCTTGGCCGCCATGATCCCCGCCAGCCGCGCCACCCCCAGCACGTCGCCCTTGCGCGCGGCGCCTTCGGCGATCATGCGCAGGGTGGCCGGCTGCATCACCACGCGGGCGGCGGCGGTCGCCTCGCGGCTGGTTTCGGGCTTCGCCCCGACATCGACCATCACGGCGCGGCCGGCCGCGTCGAAATGCGTGAGCGCGCTCATCCTTCCAGCAGCGCCCGGCAGGCGCGCGTCACGTCCGGCTGGCGCATCAGGTGCTCGCCGACCAGGAAGCAGTGCACACCCAGCGCCGCCAGCCGCTCCAGGTCGGCATGGCTGCGCAGCCCGCTCTCGCCGATCAGGAAGCGGTCGGGCGGCACGTGCGGGGCCAGTTCGACGGTGGTGTTGAGGTCGATCTGCAATGTCTTGAGGTTGCGATTGTTGACGCCCAGCAGCTTGGTTTGCAGGCCGAGCGCGCGATCCAGTTCGGCCGCGTCATGCACCTCCACCAGCACGTCGAGATCGAGCGTGCGGGCGATGTTCTCCAGCTCGATCGCCTCGGTGTCGCCCAGCGCCGCCATAATGAGCAGGATGCAGTCCGCGCCCATCGCCCGGCTTTCATAGACCTGCCAGGGATCGAGGATGAAATCCTTGCGCAGCACCGGCAGGTCGGTGGCGGCGCGGGCGCCGCGCAGATGCTCCGGGCTGCCCTGGAAATGCGGCGCGTCGGTCAGCACCGAAAGGCAGGTGGCGCCCCCCGCGCGATAGGCGGCGGCCAGCGCCGCGGGGTCGAAATCCGGCCGGATCAGCCCGCCGGAGGGGGAGGCCTTCTTGATCTCGGCGATCAGCGCGAAGCGGCCGGCCGAGGTGGTTTCCATCAGCGCCCGGCCGAAGCCGCGCGGCGGGTCGGCCGCCTCCGCGCGGGCGCGCATCGTCTCGATCGGCGTGGCGGCGCGGCGGCGTCCCACCTCCTCGCGCGTGTCGGCGCAGATGCGCATCAGCGTGTCAGCGGTCGCGATGGAGGATAGCGAAGCGGTCGAGGCAGTCATGCGGTTTCCCTGCGCAGCGTCTCCAGCGCCGCCAGCGCCGCGCCGCCGTCGATCGATGTGGCGGCGAGTTCGGCGCCGGCACGGACATCCTCCGCCCGGTCGGCGATCACCAGCGCGGCGGCGGCATTGAAAAGTACGGTGTCGCGATATGGTCCGGCGGCTCCCCGCAGCAACGCCCCGAGCGCCGCCGCGTTCACCGGGGCCTCGCCGCCACGGATCGCCGCCACCGGCGCGCGCGGCAGCCCGGCATCCTCCGGCGTCACGATGAACGACCGGACGGCGCCGTCGTGCCACTCCACCACCTGATTCTCGCCCGCGACCGTCAGTTCATCCAGCCCCTCCCCATGCACCAGCCAGCAGCGGGTGGTGCCGAGGGCGCCGAGCGTCTCCGCCATCGGCCGCGCCCAGCGCGGATCGAACACGCCGGTCAGTTGCCGGCGCACCCGCGCCGGATTGGCCAGCGGGCCGAGCAGGTTGAAGATGGTGCGGGTGCCGAGTTCGACGCGCGGGCCGGCGGCGTGGCGCAGCGCCGCGTGGTGGCGCGGCGCGAACAGGAAGACGCAGTTGGCGGCGCGCAGCACGGCGGCCAGCCGCTCGGTCGGCACATCGACGTTGACGCCGAGCGCCCCCAGCACGTCCGCCCCCCCGGTGCGCGAGGACAGCGCCCGGTTGCCGTGCTTGGCGACCGGGATGCCGAGGCCGGCGAGCACGAAGGTGACGGCGGTGGAAACGTTCAGCGTGCCGGCATTGTCGCCGCCGGTGCCGCAGACATCGATGGCATCCGCCGGCGCGTCGATTGCCAGCATGCGCGCGCGCATGGCCTGCACCGCGCCGGTCAGCTCCGCCACCGTCTCCCCGCGCACCCGCATCGCCATCAGCAGGCCGGCGATCTGCGCCGGCGTCGCCTCCCCGGACATGATGATGCCGAAGGCTTCCTCGGCATCGGCGGCGGACAGGGTTTCCCCGGTTGCCAGCCGTGCCAGCACGGGCTTGAGGTTGGTCGCCACGGCGCCGCCCCGTCAGGCGGCGCGCGCCGGGGCCCGCGGGGCGCCGGCGCGGTCGGCCAGGGTCAGGAAGTTGCGCAGCAGGGCGTGGCCGTGCTCGCTCGCGATGCTTTCCGGGTGGAACTGCACGCCCCATATCGGCAGGTCGGCGTGGCGCAGGCCCATGATCAGCCCGTCGGCGGTGCGCGCCGTCTCGATGAGCGCCGCGGGCAGCGTGTCGCGGCGGACCACCAGGCTGTGGTAGCGGGTGGCGCGGAACGGGCTGGGCAGGCCGGCGAACACGTCGCTGCCGTCATGCAGGATGTCGCTGACCTTGCCGTGCATCGGCAGCGCGGCGCGCACCACCTCCCCGCCGAAGGCCTGGCCGATCGCCTGATGGCCGAGGCAGACGCCGAGCAGCGGCACGCCCGCGCCGGCCGCAGCGGCGATCAGGTTGAGGCAGATGCCCGCCTCGTTCGGCGTGCAGGGGCCGGGCGACAGCACGATCGCCTCCGGCCGCAGCGCCAGCGCCTCCGCGACCGTCAGGCGGTCGTTGCGATGCACCGCGCAGCGTGCCCCCAGGTCGCCCAGGAAGTGGACCAGGTTGAAGGTGAAGCTGTCATAGTTGTCGATGAGCAGAATCATCCCATCATCCTGCGCGGGCGACCTCGCCCGGTCAAATCCGCCGCCATTGCCCGGGGCCGGCGGAGGGCGCAGAGTAACATCCGCCCTGCCTGCCGGGACGTAAGGCCGCAAGGCAGCAGGAGGAGTGGGCCATGTTCGTCCATCGCCGCAGGGGATGGGAGATTCCGGAAGCCCGGGTGACGCCCGAGGCGGCCGTGATGCGTCGGCGCGGCGTGCTCGGCGCCGCCGCCGCGGGGGCGCTGGCCGCCGCCGGGGCGCGGCCGGCACGCGCCTGGAGCCTGTTCGACAGCACGCCGGCCAAGCCCGTGGAACTGCAGCCGCTGAGCGCGCCGCGCAACCCGCGCTACGTTCCCGGCCGGAAGCTGACCGCGGCGGAGGAGGCCGAGAACTACAACAACTACTACGAATTCGGGGAAAGCAAGTCGGTCGCCGACGCCGCGCAGGCGCTGAAGGTCGCGCCCTGGACCATCGAGATCGCCGGCATGGTCAAGACGCCGCGGACCCTGGGGCTGGACGACCTGCTGCGCCAGATGAAGCTGGAGGAGCGGGTCTATCGCCATCGCTGCGTGGAGGCGTGGGCGATGACGGTGCCGTGGATCGGCTTCCCGCTGGCCGATCTGGTGAAGCTGGCGGAACCGCTCGGCAGCGCAACTTACCTGAAGTTCACCACGTTGGCGGACCCGAAGCAGATGCCCGGCGTCCACAAGCCGTGGTATCCCTGGCCCTATACCGAGGGGCTGACCATGCAGGAGGCGATGAACGAACTGGCGTTCCTGTCGGTCGGCCTGTATGGCAAGACCCTGCCGCCGCAGAACGGCGCCCCGATCCGCCTCAACACGCCCTGGAAATACGGCTTCAAATCCGCCAAATCGATCGTGCGGGTCGAGTTCACCGCCGAGCAGCCGAAGACCTTCTGGGAGCAGTTGCAGGACAGCGAGTACGGCTTCTGGGCGAACGTCAATCCGGCGGTGCCGCACCCGCGCTGGAGCCAGGCGCAGGAGCGTCTGATCGGCACGGACGAGGTGGTGCCGACGCAGATCTGGAACGGCTACGGGGAGTTCGTGGCGGCCATGTACACCGACAAGACGAAGGAGCGTCTGTTCGCTTGATGGGTGCGCGGGTCCTGGCAGTGCTTGCGGCGGTCAGCCTGGTGACGGCGTTCGCGCTCGCCACCCTGCTGCCGCCGCCGCTCACGCTCGCGCAACTGATCGCGATGTTCGATGCGCGCATGCTGTACGACGCGCACGAGTTCGCGGTGGCCAATGACGGCGGCTGGATCTGGGGCCACCTGCTGATGCCGCTGCTGCTGCGCCCCTGCTGGCTGGTGCCGACCAGCCTCGGCCTGCTGTTCGCCGGCGGGGCGATGACGCTTGCCTCCCGCAAGGGGATGCCGCGATCACACCGGCGGCGGAGCTGATCCGGCCGCTGCTGCCGCCGCCACCGCTTCCAGCGCCGCCGCCACCGGAATCGCCGCCGTCTCCGTCCCGCCGAAATCCTGCGCCCGCAGGATGGTCGCCCGCTCCGCCCAGGGGGCGAATTTCGCCGGGTCGGTCGGGCCGAACAGGGAGACCAGCGGCACGCCGGACGCTGCCAGCATGTGCCCGGCGCCGCTGTCCGCCGCGACCGCCGCGGCACAGCGGGCGCCGAGTGCGATGGTCAGCGCGACGTCGGCGGTGCCGCCCGCGTCCTGCAACGGGAAGCGCGCGGTGGGCAGCGCCGCCATCAGCGGCGCCACCAGGTCCTGCTCCGCGGGTCCCAGCAGCAGCACCGGCACCCTGCCCTGGGCCGCCAGCGCCTCGGCCAGCGCGATGTGGTGCCCGGCCGGCCACGCCTTGTGCCGGCCGCCCGCGCCGACCGCCTGGGCGATGTAGCTTGGGCCGGCCGGCAGCAGCGCCGCCGCCTGGGCGACTGCCTCGGCGGGCAGCGCGAGGCGCCCGTCCGGCACCGCCGGCCGGCCGGCGGCGAAGGCGGCGAGGTCGAGCAGCCGGCGGATCAGCCGGCGCGGCTTGCGGTAGCCGCGTGGCGGCCGCACGCCGGACAGCCAGTAGTCGGCGGCGGCGGAGACGAAGCGGCGCGGCCGCAGCAGCCGCAGCGCGAGCGTCGTGCCGACATGGCTCTGCGTGTCGATCAGCGCATCGAGCCGCCCGGCCCCCAGGGCGGCGCGCAGGCCGCTTCCGACGCCGCATTCCTCGATTACCCGGTCGAGCAGGCCGGGCATCAGCGGGGCCAGCGCCCCGGCATAGGCGCTGCGCCCGCGCCCGGCGATCCAGATCAGGTCCGCCCCTGGCCAGGCATGGCGCAGCGCCCGCACGAAGGGCAGCTTGATCAGCGCATCGCCGACCAGGTCGAGATCGACATAGGCGGCGATGCGCGGGCGCGGTAGCGGGCGCCCGCCGTGGCTGCTAGAGCCGCCCGCCATGCCTGCCGATCCGCCGCTTGTCGCCACGCAGCCGCTCCTGCTCCGTCTCTGGCGGGAGCATATCAGGGGGCAGCGCGGCCGGCTGCTGCTGATCCTGCTGCTGACCGCCGCGACCGCCGCCACCCAGGCGCTGTATCCGGTGGTAATCGACCGCGCCATCGACATGTTCGAGCATCGCGACGCCCGCATCCTCTATCAGGTGCCGGCGATCGTGGTGATCGTCACCGCCATCAAGGCGCTGACCCAATACGGGCAGAGCGTGCTGATCCAGCGTAGCGTGCTGACCGTGGTGCGCGGCCTGCAAAGCCGGATGTTCCGCCATCTGGTGCATGCCGACCTGGCGCGGGTGGAGCGCGATGCGCCGGCCGGGCTGGCGGCGCGCTTCACCACCGACACCGCGACGGTGCGCGACGCGCTGACCCGCGCGGTGAACGGCGCCGGCGACGCGGTGAAGATCGTCGGGCTGATCGGCTCGATGCTGTATCTGGACTGGGTGCTGTTCCTGGTCGCGGCGGCGCTGTATCCGCTCGCCGCCCTGCCGATCCAGCGCATCGGCCGCCGGCTCCGCCGCGCCTCGGGCAACATGCAGGCGCGGATGGGCGAGACCGCGACCATCCTGACCGAGAGCTTCATGCAGGCCCGCACCGTGCGCGCCTACCGGCTGGAGGAAGTGGAGACCGGCCGGGCGGAGGCGGCGTTCGCCAGCCTGTATCACGAGTTGATGCGCATCGTGCGCAGCCGCAGCCGCATCGACCCGCTGCTGGAGGTGCTGGGCGGCCTGGCGGTCGCCGCCGTGCTCGGCTTCGCCGGCTGGCGGGCGGCGCGGGGGGAAAGCACGCTCGGCAATTTCACCGGCTTCGTCACCGCCCTGCTGCTCGCCGCCCAGCCGCTGCGCGCCCTCGGCAGCCTGAACGCCGCGGTGCAGGAGGGGCTGGCCGGCCTGATCCGCATCTTCGACGTGATCGACGAGCAGCCGACCATCCTCGACCGGCCGGGTGCCCGGCCGCTGCCGGCGGGGCCGGGGCGGGTGGTGTTCGATGACGTGCGCTTCCGCTACCCGGACGGGCGGATCGGGCTGGACGGCCTGTCCTTCGTCGCCGAGCCGGGCATGACGCTGGCGCTGGTCGGCCCCTCCGGCGCTGGCAAGTCCACGGCGCTGGCGCTGATCCCCCGGCTGACCGAGGCGACCGGCGGGGCGGTGCTGGTGGACGGCGCCGACGTGCGGGGCGTGGCGCTGGCCAGCCTGCGCGACGCCATCGCCTATGTCGGGCAGGACGCGCTGCTGTTCGACGACACGATCGCCGCCAACATCCTGCTCGGGCGGCCGGGGGCGGACATGGCGGCGGTGCGGGCGGCGGCCGAGGCGGCGGCGGGCGGGTTCATTGCCACCCTGCCGGACGGCTTCGCCACCCGCGTCGGCCCGGGCGGCCAGCGCCTGTCCGGCGGCCAGCGCCAGCGGGTGGTGCTCGCCCGCGCCCTGCTGCGCGACCCGCGCATCCTGCTGCTGGACGAGGCGACCAGCGCGCTGGATGCCGAGAGCGAGGCGGCGGTGCAGGCGGCGCTGGCGCATCTGCGGCGCGGGCGCACCACCATCGTCGTCGCCCACCGGCTGTCCACCGTGCGCGACGCCGACCTGGTGGTGGCGCTGGCGGAGGGGCGGGCGGCCGAGCAGGGCAGCCACGGAGAGCTGATGGCAACATCCGGACTGTATGCGAGACTGGTCAAAACGCAGTCCCTTACCTAGTTGTAAGGCGCGAGATCGGGCGGGAGAGTCCGAATGCCCTACGACGAGCATCCTGGACCCGAGATCCGGTCCGATGTGACACGAACCGAGCCACCGGCGACGGCCAGGGTGGACCATGGGCCAACGGCCGAGCCTCGGCGGGCCGAGCAGCCGGCGGCGCCGAGCCGGCCAGCCGCGCCACCGCCGCCCGCACCGCCGCGGCGGCGCGGGCCGCTGCTGCTGATCGTGCTGCTGCTGGCGATCCTGGCGGTGATCGTGGGCGGCGGCTGGTACTGGTATGCCACGCGCGACCAGCGGACCACCGACGACGCCTATACCGACGGCAACGCGGTGGTGGTGGCCTCCCAGGTCAGTGGCCAAGTGGTCGAACTGGCGATCAACGACAACCAGCATGTCAAACCGGGACAGGTGCTGCTTCGCATCGACCCGCGCCCCTTCGCCGCCGCCCGCGATCAGGCACGCGGCCAGTTGGATGCCGCCGAGGGCCAGTTGGCGGCGGCGCAGGCGGCGTTGGCGCTGGCGCGGGAGGTCTATCCGGCCCGGCTGGCGGCAGCGCAGGCGCAGCGCGACGCCGCCTCCGCGGTGCTGTTCCGCGCCGCGACCGACCTCCGGCGCCAGCAATCCCTCCCGCGCATCGCGACCACCCAGCAGGCGGTCGATCAGGCGATCGCCGAGCAGCGCCAAGCCGCCGCCGGCCTCGCCCAGGCCGACGCGACGGTGCGGGAGAACCAGCCCGTGCCGCAGAACATCGCGCAGGCCGAGGCGCAGGTGAAGCAGCTTGAGGGCATGGTGGCGCAGGCCAGGGCGCAACTGGATCAGGCGGAGCTGAATCTGGGCTGGACCACGGTGACGGCGCCCCAGGAAGGCTGGGTGACCAAGCGCAACGTGGACAAGGGCAACTACGTCACCGCCGGTGCTGCGATCATGACGCTGGTGACGCCGCAGGTGTGGGTGACGGCCAATTTCAAGGAAACCGAACTCGCCCGGATGCGGCCGGGGCAGGAAGTGCGCATCACCGTGGACGCCTATCCGGAGCTGAAGCTGCGCGGCCATGTGGACAGCGTGCAGCTCGGCAGCGGCAGCAAGTTCAGCGCCTTCCCGGCCGAGAACGCCACCGGCAACTACGTCAAGATCGTGCAGCGCGTGCCGGTCAAGATCGACATCGACAGCGGCCTCGACCCCGACCTGCCGCTGCCGCTCGGCATCTCGGTCGAGCCGACCGTGATGCTGAAATGAGCCAGCCACCGGCGCCGGCGTGGCAGCCGCGCGCCAATCCGTACGCGATCGCGATCGTCGTCACCCTGGCGGCGTTCATGGAGATCCTGGACAGCACGATCGTCAACGTATCGCTGCCGCACATCGCCGGCACGATGGGCGCCTCCAACGACGAAAGCACCTGGACGCTCACCTCCTATCTGGTCGCCAACGGCATCGTGCTGCCGATTTCCGCGTGGCTCGGCAGCGTGTTCGGGCGCAAGCGGTATTTCCTGATCTGCATCGCCGCCTTCACGCTGTTCAGCTTCCTGTGCGGGATCGCCACGAACCTGTGGGAACTGATCGTGTTCCGGCTGATGCAGGGCTTCTTCGGCGGCGGGTTGCAGCCGAACCAGCAGGCGATCCTGCTTGACAGTTTCCCCGCCTCGCAGCGCGGGCGGGCGATGTCGGTGGTGGCGCTGGCCACCGTGATCGCCCCGGTGCTCGGCCCGACGCTCGGCGGCTTCATCACCGACAGCACGTCCTGGCGCTGGATTTTCCTGATCAACGTGCCGTTCGGCATCCTCTGCTTCGTCGGCGTCGCGGCGCTGGTCGATGATCCGCCCTGGGCGGTGCGCCGCAGCCGGCCGATCGACATGATCGGGCTCGGCCTGATCACCCTCGGCATCGGCGCATTGCAGGTGATGCTGGACCGCGGCGAGGATGCCGACTGGTTCGGGTCGAACATGATCCGCGGCTTCGCGCTGCTGGCGGCGATCGGGCTGCTCGGCGCGACCGCGTGGCTGCTGCTGGCGCGCCACCCGGTGGTCAACATGCGGGTGCTGGCGGACCGTAACTTCGCGGTCGGCTGCATCATGATCTCGGCGACCATGGCGGTGCTGTATTCCTCCGCCGTGGCGCTGCCGCTGATGGCGCAGACCGTGTTCGGCTACACCTCCACGCTCGCCGGGTATATCCTGTCGCCCGGCGCGGTCGCGCTGCTGCTGCTGATTCCCATCATCGGCAAGGTGATGCCGCTGGTGCAGACGCGGGTGCTGGTGTTCATCGGCTTCCTGCTGATGGGTGGCGGGCTGCTGTATTCGCGGGTGCTGACGCCGCAGCTCGATTTCAACCACCTGATCTGGCTGCGCATCGCGCAGTCGGTGGGGCTTGCGTTCCTGTTCGTGCCGATCAGCACGATCTCCTACACCACGCTGCCGCCGCCGCAGCGCGGCGATGCGGTGGCACTGAACGTGATGTTCCGCAACCTCGCCGGCTCGATCGGCATCGCCGTCTCGACGGCGATGGTGACATCGCGCGCGCAGGTCAACATGGCGTATCTCTCGCGGCATCTGACGCCGCTCGACCAGCCCTATGTGCAACTGCTCAACCGCGACGTGCAGCAGTTGATCGCGATGGGCCATTCGGCGCAGTCCGCCACCGGCACGGCGATGGGGCTGATCTACCAGACCCTGCGCACGCAGGCCTCGGTGCTTGCCTATTCCGACCTGTTCGGGCTGGCCGCGGCGATGGCGTTCGCCGCCGCGCCGCTCGCCTTCCTGTTCAGCGGCGTGAAAGGCGCCATGCGGCCGAGCGGCGGGCACTGACCGGGCGGGTCACGGCCATTTCGCCTCCGGCGGCAGGCTCATCAGGATCGCCTCGACATTGCCGCCGGTCTTCAGCCCGAACAGCGTGCCGCGGTCATGCAGCAGGTTGAACTCGGCATAGCGCCCGCGGCGCACGAGCTGGTGGTGGCGGTCGGCCTCGGTCCAGGGATCGCGCATGCGCCGGCGCACGATCGCCGGATAGACGTCGCGGAAGGCACGGCCGACATCCTGGGTGAAGGCGAAATCCGCCGCTGCGTCGCCGGAAAAATGATGGTCGAAGAAGATGCCGCCGGCGCCGCGCGGCTCATTGCGGTGCGGCAGGAAGAAGTAGCGGTCGCACCACGCCTTGAAGCGCGGATAATAGGCCGGGTCGTGGCGGTCGCAGGCGGTGTGGAAGGCGGCGTGGAAGTCGGCCGCGTCCGCCAGCGCCGCGGCGCTGTCCGGGCGCATCGGCGTCAGGTCGCCGCCGCCGCCGAACCAGCCCTGCGTGGTCACCAGCATGCGCGTGTTGAAATGCGCCGCCGGCACGTGCGGGCTTTGCAGATGGGCGACCACGCTGATGCCGGATGCCCAGAACCGCGGGTCCTCGGCGGCGCCGGGGATCTGGCCGCGGAATTCCGGGCTGAACGTGCCGGCGACGGTGGAGACGTTCACCCCCACCTTCTCGAACACCCGGCCGCGCAGCACCCGCATCTCCCCGCCGCCGCCGTCCGACCCGTCCTCGGTCGGCCGGCGCCAGGCGGTGGCGGCGAAGCGGCCGGGCGGGCGGTCGGCCAGCGGGCCATCCTGTTCGGCTTCGATCGTTTCGAAGGCAGCGCACAGCGCGTCGCGCAGGGACGCAAACCACGCGCTGGCGTCGGCCTGCAGGGCCTGATGGGGCGGCGGGGCGGGTGCGGGCATCGGGTCCGGGTCCGGGGCGAAGGGCAGGCATCCTAGCAGCCCGGCGGGTCATGTTGCAGGGGCGAAGAGTGGCACCTAATATGCCGCGCATTCCCGCGTCGGAGCGTCTTGCCTTGCGCGGCGCGAGGCGGCAGTTTGCCGCGCCGCGTCGCGGCGGCACGAGAGAGAGGAAGCCGAAACGATGTCCGTGACCGCCCCCACCCACGGCTCAGGCCACCCGCATGGGGTGGACCAGGGCAAGCGGGATTTCCTCAAGCTCGTGACCGGCTCGGCCGCCGTGATCGGCGTCGGCGCCATCGCCTGGCCGCTGATCGACAGCATGAACCCGTCCGCCGACGTGCTGGCGCTGTCCTCGGTCGAGGTGGACCTGACGCCGGTGCCGGAAGGGCAGGGAATCACCGTCGCCTGGCGCGGCAAGCCGATCTTCGTGCGCCACCGCACCGCGAAGGAGACCAAGGAAGCCGAGGACGTGAAGCTCTCCGAGCTGATCGAGCCGCAGCCCGACTCGGACCGCGTCAAGCCAGGCCACAGCCAGTGGATCGTGGTGATCGGCATCTGCACGCATCTCGGCTGCATCCCGCTCGGCAACAAGCCGACCGATCCGCGCGGCGACTGGGGCGGCTGGTTCTGCCCCTGCCACGGCAGCCAGTACGACACCTCGGGCCGTGTGCGCCACGGGCCGGCGCCGCTCAATCTCTATCTTCCGCCCTACGCGTTCGAGTCCGACAGCAAGATCAAGATCGGCTGACGCCGCGCACCCCGGAGCACCGAATCCATGGCCGGCCTGCACAAAAGCGAATTCAAGAATCCGGTGGTGAACTGGATCGACACGCGGATGCCTGTGTTCACGATGATGAACAAGGAATACGCGGTCTTCCCGACGCCGAAGAACTTCAACTATTTCTGGAACTTCGGCGCGCTGGCGACGGTGACGCTGATGGTGATGATCGCCACCGGCATCTTCCTGGCGATGAACTACACGCCCGACAGCACGATGGCGTTCGATTCGGTCGAGCGGATCATGCGTGACGTGAACTACGGCTGGCTGCTGCGCTATGCGCACGCCAACGGCGCGTCGATGTTCTTCATCGTCGTCTATATCCACATCTTCCGCGGCCTCTATTACGGTTCCTACAAGACGCCGCGGGAGCTGCTGTGGATGATCGGCGTGGTCATCCTGCTGCTGATGATGGCGACCGCGTTCATGGGCTACGTGCTGCCCTGGGGCCAGATGTCGTTCTGGGGCGCCACCGTCATCACCAACCTGTTCTCGGCCTTCCCGCTGGTCGGCAACGCCATCGTCACCTGGCTGTGGGGCGGCTTCGCGGTCGGCGACCCGACGCTGCACCGCTTCTTCTCGCTGCACTATCTGCTGCCGTTCGTCCTGGTCGGCGTCGTGTTCTTCCATGTGATCGCGCTGCACATCACGGGATCGAACAACCCGCTGGGCATCGACGTGAAGTCGCCGCAGGACACGCTGCCGTTCCATCCGTACTACACGATCAAGGACAGTGTCGGCCTGTGCGTGTTCTTCATGGTGTGGGCGCTGTTCGTGTTCTTCGCGCCCAACTTCTTCGGCGACCCGGACAACTACATCCCGGCCAATCCGCTGCAGACGCCGTCGGAGATCGTGCCGGAATGGTACTTCCTGCCGTACTACGCCATCCTGCGCTCGGTGCCGAACAAGCTGGGCGGCGTGTGCATGATGTTCGGCTCGATCCTGGTGCTGTTCGTGCTGCCGTGGCTCGATACCAGCCCGGTGCGCAGCGCCAAGTTCCGGCCGATCTACCGGGGGCTGTTCTGGGTGCATGTGCTGGCCTGCATCGCGCTCGGCTTCGTCGGCGCGCACCGGCCGGAAGGCCTGTGGGTGGTGCTCGGCCGCGTCGCCACGACCTACTACTTCCTGCACTTCCTCGTGCTGCTGCCGATCATCGGCAAGCTGGAGCGGCCGCTGCCGCTGCCTGAAAGCATCAGCCGTCCGGTCGTGCCGCGCGGCGGCGGACCGCTGCCCGGCGGGGCGACCGCCAAGCCGATGGAGAAGCCGTGATGCGCGCCGCCGCCGCCCCGCTTGCCGCTGCCCTGTTCGCGGCCCCGCTCGCCGTCCTGCTCGCCGCGGCCCCGGCCCGCGCGCAGGAGCAGGAGAAGCTGCCGCATCCCGGCTGGAGCTTCGACGGCCCGTTCGGCACCTTCGACCGCGCCGCCGCCCAGCGGGGCTTCCAGGTGTATCTGGAAGTCTGCGCCAACTGCCATTCGCTGAAGGAAGCGTATTATCGCAACCTCGACGGCATCGGGCTGAGCGAGGCGCAGATCAAGGCGATCGCCGCCAGCGTCAGCGTGCCGACGATCGGCGACGACGGCCAACCGGCCGAGCGGCCGGCCCTGCCGTCCGACCATTTCCGCTCCCCCTATCCGAACGAGAAGGCCGCCCGCGCCGCGCTGAACGGCGCGCTGCCGCCCGACCTGTCGGTGATCGTCAAGGCGCGCGAAGGCGGGCCGGACTATGTCTATGGCGTGCTCACCGGCTACGCCGACCCGCCCGCCGGCATGAAAATGGGCGACGGGATGAACTACAACAAGGCGTTCCCCGGCCATCAGATCGCCATGC
The DNA here is from genome assembly GCA_021826485.1 of Pseudomonadota bacterium. Lineage (GTDB taxonomy): Bacteria > Pseudomonadota > Alphaproteobacteria > Acetobacterales > Acetobacteraceae > JAFKFJ01. The sequence continues at coordinate 14,615 of JAKAZX010000045.1, forward strand.
CGCAGCCGCTGCATGACGACCAGGTGACCTATGCCGACGGAACCAAGGCGACCATCGACCAGGAAGCGCACGACGTGGTCACCTTCCTGACCTACATCGCCAATCCGGAGATGGAGACGCGCAAGCGGACCGGCGTGAAGATCATGATCTTCCTCGCCCTGCTGACCGGCGTCACCTATGCCGTCAAGCGCAAGGTGTGGTCGGACGTCCACTGACATGCCGGGCGCCGACGCGGCGACGGTCCAGCCGGTCATCGGGATTATCGGCGGCTCCGGCCTCTATGACATCGAGGGGCTGGAGCGCACGTCCTGGCGGCGTGTGCATACGCCCTGGGGCGACCCGTCCGACGAACTGCTGGAAGGCTGGCTGGACGGCGTGCGCTGCGTGTTCCTGCCGCGCCACGGCCGCGGCCATCGGCTGTCGCCCACCCACCTCAACTATCGGGCGAATATCGACGCGCTGAAGCGGGCGGGCTGCACCGATGTCATCTCGCTGTCCGCCGTCGGCAGCCTGCGGGAGGAACTGCCGCCCGGGCATTTCGTCATCGTCGATCAGTTCATCGACCGCAGCTTCGCCCGCGAGAAAAGCTTCTTCGGCCCCGGCTGCGTCGCTCATGTCTCGATGGCGCATCCGGTCTGCCCCCGCCTCGGCGACGCGGCCGAGGCATCGGCCCGCCGGCTCGGCCTGCCGGTGACGCGCGGCGGGACTTATC
>JAKAZX010000471.1 GCA_021826485.1 Pseudomonadota bacterium
CACGCTGTTCCCGCGCGTCAAGGAACGCCGTGCCCAGCTTGCCGGCACGCTTTCCGGCGGCGAACAGCAGATGGTGGCGATCGGCCGCGCGCTGATGGCGCGCCCGCGGCTGATCTGCATGGACGAGCCCTCGATGGGCCTGTCGCCGCTGCTGGTCGAACAGGTGTTCGACATCATCCAGACCATCAACGGCCAGGGCACGACGATCTTCATGGTCGAACAGAACGCCGCGATGGCGCTGTCGATCGCCCACCGCGCCTATGTCCTGCAAACGGGCCAGGTCGTGCTGTCGGGCGCGGCGTCCAGCCTGCGGGAAAATCCGGCGATCCGTGAAGCCTATCTGGGCGAGCTGCAGGTCGGCGCGGCGGCCTGACGCGGCGCCCGCGCGGGGCGGCGTCCGGCAACCGGCCGCAGCCTGCGGCGTTGCCGGGGCGCATTGTTCGCAGGAGGTCACCGATGCTCCGCCCCGCCGCGGCCGTGCTGTTCCTGGTCATGGCCGCGCCCGCCCTGGCGCAGTCGCCGCCGCCGCTGGCCTATGCGCAGCCGCTGGCGCCGCCCGCGGTGCGCGCGGTGCAGGAACGGCTGCACCAGTCGGGCGCCTATGCCGGCGGCGCGGACGGCGTCTGGGGCCAGGACAGCCAGAGCGCGCTGGAGCAGTTCCAGCGCAGCCACGGCCTGCAGGTGACCGGCCAGATCAACCCCGCCACCGCCTCCGCGCTCGGGCTGAATTCCGTGCAACTGCTGCAACTGCCGGTGCAGGAGCCGCCGGCGCTGCCGCGGCTGGATGCGGACGCCATCCGCAACATTCAGGCGCGGCTGCGCACGCTCGGCTTCTACAGCGGCGGCATCGACGGCACCTGGGGTGCGGCGACGCAGGACGCGGTGGCGCGGATGCAGCAGAACCGTGGCTTGCAGCCGACCGGGCGGCTGGACGCGCCGACCGTCACGGCGATGGGGCTGGACCCGAACAATCCGGCGGCGCCGGCACGCTGAGCCCGAGCGTCCGCGCGACCCCGGTGGCGGCGCGCCAGCCGGACAGGTAGGCGCCGCCCACCGTGCCGGCCAGCCCGTCGGTGCACCAGGCCTCGCCGGCGAACCACAGCCGGCCCGCCAGCGGCGTATCCATCGCCGCACGGGCGGCCACGCAGCCGGGCTTCGCATAGGCATAGGCGCCGAGGAAATGCGGGTCGGTGCCCCAGCGCGTCACCACCGTCTCCGGCCCGAACGCCGTCATGGCCGCGGCGCCCAGCAGCCGCCGCAGCTCCTCCCGTGTGAAGGCGGCGGTGGCGTCGGCGCCCTCCGCCGCAAGCGCCCAGCCCGCGCGCCCGCCGAAGAAGCCGACCGCATGGGCCTGCCCCTGCGACCAGAGCGAGAAGAACACCGCCCGCTCCGCCGGGTCGTCCAGCCGGCGATAGAGCGAGGAGCCGGGCGGCAGGCCCAGCCGGTCCGCCCCCGCGGCGGGCAGCGCCACCTTACTCAGCAGGCCCATCGGCAGGCCGTCCAGCGCCGCAAGCTGCGCCGCCGGCAGGGCCGGGGCGAAGGCGATATGGCCGGCGCACAGCACGCCGGTCGAAACGGTGACGATCGCGGTCCGCGCCGAGACTGCCCCGAACTCGCCGGCGAGCGTCAGCCCGTCCCGCGTCTGCCAGGCGATCCGCGTCACCGGCGTACGCAGCCGCAGCTCCGCCGCTCCGGGGTGCAGCGTGCGGGCGACCATCGCCCCGAGGCCGCCGCCCACCCGCAGGTTGCCTCCAGACAGCTCGTTCAGATGCCAGTCCTTCACCGACAGGTCGCGCGGATCGGCGGCGGCGATCAGGCTCGCCTCCCATGTCGCGACGGTTGCCAGCCACGGGTCGCCGCGCAGTTCGGCCACCGCGTCATCGACGGTGGTGTCCGGGTCCGCCGCCGCGCGCTGCCGCGCCACCGCCTCGAACCGCTCCCAGGTGGCGGCATAGGCGGCCTTCTCCTCCGCCGTTGCCGGCCGGCCGTCGATCATCACCTGGCGCGTCCAGTCGCCCTGCGTGCTGGCGAGCGGGATGCCCGCGGCGCGGGCGATCGGCACCAGCGGGTTGCGCTCGGCGGCGTGCAGCCAGGACGCACCGTGATCGAACGCGGCACCGCCCAGCGTCGCTGGAAACTCCGTGAAGGCCCGCCCGCCCAGGCGGTCGCCCGCCTCCAGCACCAGGCAGCGCGCGCCGGCCTCGGCCAGCGCCCGGGCCGCCGCCAGCCCGGCCACGCCGGCGCCCACCACCACGACATCGAAATCGGCGCTCATCGACGGGTCACTCCGCAATCTCCCAGCCCAGCGGGGCCAGCCCCGGATCGGCTTGCAGCATGAGGGGGCGGCCCGCCCGGTGCGCAACCTCGGCCAGCGCCACGCTGTCCTGCCGCAGCGCCGCGACGACCGCGGGGGCGGCGCGCAGCGCCGGGGCGCGGCCGGGCCGGGCGGCGATCTCGCCGGCCAGGTGCCGCAGCGCGGCAAGGCCCGCCGCATGCGACCCGGCGAGCAGCTCATGCAGCGGCGCATGCACCCGTGGGCGCAAGATTTCCGCGAGGCCCAGCGCGGTGAACCCGAGTAGCCGGGCGTCGCCCGCCTCCTCCGCCAGCGCCGCCGCCAGGGCCGGGCCGAGGGCCGCCCGCCGGCGCGGCGCGAGGCCGGCGAAATCGACCAGGATGGCGCCCGAGAGGTTGCGCAGCCGGATCTGCCGCGCGAGTGCCGCCAGCGCGCCCTGGTTGGCCGCCAGATGCACCGCCGCCTTGCCACCCCGCCCGCCCGCCGCCGCCGCCAGATCGAGGTCGATCGCGGTCAGCGCCGCGGTCGGCTGGACATGCATCCGCAGCCCGCCCGGCAGTTCGGCCACCGGCTCCGCCAGGGCCGCCACGGCCCCCTCCGTCGCCTCGTCGAAGGCGCGGGAGACCAGCCGCAGCCGCTCGCCGAGCGCCGGGCGCAGGGTCGCGGCCAGCGCCGCGTCATCCACCAGCACCGGCGCCGCGGGCCAGGCCGCGGCCA